>NZ_QQAY01000010.1 GCF_003350505.1 Falsibacillus pallidus | reverse complement strand
TCCATAAAAGTCATCCTTTCATAAAGATTTCTTTATGGAAGGATAACGGATTTCACCCAATATTTACACCTTTTCGCTTAACTTGACGGCTATGGGGACAGGTTCCTCGTCCCGGTTGCGGGACAAGGAACCTGTCCCCGGTGTCCCGTATTCTCTTTGATAGGTAATCCATGCCGGAGCGGTTTCGAATGGAAACGACTTCATGATTGCCATTGCTGCTTCATCCGTTGTATCAAATTCACCAATGAGGCAGGAAACACCCTTTCTTCTTGAATAGTAGATTTGATGGCTCACTAAATGGTTTATGACATCGGTGTATTTCTTTTGGGACTCCCCGCACCATCCTAATTCATATGCATCATCCTCTTCCGAATCATGAAGGAAAGAATAGGCAGCTATCTCCCCTCCCCTTTCATCTAAGCAAATGTAGCTTCCATCCAGCAATGTGTCATCGGCCAGTATCAACTTTTTCCAATCATCTATTTCCATCTGTGCCACCGGATTTGCCAGGTGGGTATTTTCATAGTTGGTTTTGACAAGCCGGGCCAGTTTATTCATTAACGGTTCATCCAGCATAATCTCTTTCAATGTCTTAATTTTGAGATCAACATGAGTGGATGCGCGAGGTGGTGCTGCATCTCCCACCTTTAGCCTTGGCATATAGGTTCTTCTGATTTCTTCAAATCCCATTTTTTCATAAGCCTTTATTAATTCATGACGAGTCTCCCATAAAGAGGTTTGCAGCGGCAGCTCCATCTTTTCCTGCTCCTGTACCCATGCCAGTAATTGTTCCGCCGTCTCCGTTTCATCTTGACTTGGACTGACAACAATTCGAAAATATAGGCAAAAAGGATGAAACCTGCCAGTCCATCCAAAGAATAAAGCCGCTAATTCAGCCTCTACAAAAACACCATAAGCAATTTTGCAAGATGGACTCTTTAACATCTGCAAGATATTTTCATCTTCAGATCTCGCTTGTAAAATCTCAATTAACTGTTTTTCATATTTGGTTTCGTATTTTTTTATTGTGAACTGCATTATTTGCTCCTTAAACAGATCTTGGAATTGAATAGCTTTAATAGAACTTCTCCAAACCGAAGCATGTTCCCTTTATTTCAATAGGAATTAAAAGGAAGATAATTCTATTTCCATACTCTATAATGAAAGGGACGGAGGGACAAAGAACCTGTCCCTCCGTCCCATATGGAGCTATTGGAGGATGTCATATTGTGAGTACGTTTGTTTATATGGTAAGGCACGGCGATTCACCTAAGGATGGAAATGAAAGAACACGAGGATTAAGTGGAAAAGGGTATTTAGATGCCCAAAGAGTGACTGAACTTTTGAAAGAAGAACAAATTGATGCTGTAGTTTCAAGTCCCTATCTGCGCTCCATACTGACTGTCGAAAAGTTAGCTGAACATATAGGGCAGGAAGTGTTGGTCATAGAAGATTTGAAAGAGAGGAAATTTACGGCTGAGGACAATCGAATAGCTGATAAAGAATTGTTGCCACTTTTAGTGAAGTCGTTCGCAGATCCGCATTACTTCTTAGATGATGGAGAATCGAATGCGGACTGTCAAAGAAGAGCAGTTACCGTTTTAAAAGAACTATTAGAAATTTATAAAGGGAAAAGAATAGTGATAGGTTCTCACGGTGCTGTGATGACGCTGATGATTGGGTATTTCGATAACCAATATGACCTCACTTTCTTGCACAGCACATCAAAACCTGACATTTACAAAATGGAATTTCACGAACAGGAATTAGTCAACGTAGAAAGGCTATGGAGCAGCGGGACATAGGGACAGGTTAACTGTCCCTATGCTCCGCTGTGCTTATCTTGTTGGGGACGATGAACCTGTCCCCATGTCCCAGTTCACCCCATAATATCTTTAAGATGTTTGTTTAACCTTCTTGAGATTAGCCAAAACAAAAATAATACGCTAAATAGCACACACAAAAGAAGCGGTGTTTGGAAGAAACTCCAAGTGCTCGGCCCATAATAAGTCAATTGGTGATGCCTCTCGACAGTTGGCTCATATGAATGTTTATATTCATATTGGATGATCCAGTGTTTATTTGCCATCACAACGGTACCCAAGTCGTAGCCACTAGGCTGAATTGTTTCATCCTTCCTAATGATCCCTTCATTCCCAATGACGATAGCAGCTTTTTTGTATTCAATAGGATAGATTGCTGTAGGTTTCTGTTTAACTACTTCCTTATCCTGCAGCCATTTTTGATTTTCTTCTGCTGGAAAAACAGCCAGAAGGTTTAGTTTCCCGCTATACTTCTTAAAAGTGGCAAGCAATTTCTCTTCTTCTTGTTTAGATAATTCAGTTGATGATCCAAGAATCTGAAATACATGATTCATGATTTCATGTTTATCTTTTTCTACTACTTTTAATTTCTCAACTTCTTTTTTATGTTCATTAAAATTCATCAGTGAAGGAATTAAGAAAATGAAGCTAAGAATGAGCGCGGATAAGGCAGCCAGAAGCAAATATCTCGCAAGTCTCTTTTGACTATTGAAGAATCCAGCTATTTTTTGAAATGGCTTCTTAACTTCCACTTGATATATTTCATCTACCCCATCAGAAATATTGATATCTTCCTTCATATTTTCTAACACTTCCCTGCATTCAGCACAGGATTTGATATGTTCTTCAATAAATAAAACGCTATCCTGACTGCATAAATGGTCGATATAAGAAGGCATTAAATCCCTCACTATGCTGCAACTACTCTTTTCCATAATGATTCTTACCCCTTTCCCGTAATTTCATCTTGGCCCTATAAAACGTTACACGTGCCCAATTTTCATTTTTCTGCTGGATCTCTCCTATTTCGTTAAAACTTAGTCCGCCTAGTATCCTTAAAAGAAAAATCTCTTTATAGGGTTCTTCAAGCAAATGGATCAATCGATATAAAGCAACTTTATCTTCTGAATGCATCAATTCAACTTCCGGTGAGGTATGAAGTGCCGTATCTTGATTCATATGTAGTTGTTGTTTCAGTTGTTCTTTCTTATGGCGATCAAGATATTTATAATAAGTGTGCTTTGCTATCTGACAAAGCCAGACTGACATTTTGCATTCACCATTGTATCTATCAATGGATTTTACCGCTTGATAAAAGGTTTCCTGTGCTAATTCTTCAGATAAATCTGCATTGTGACAAAGACACATTAAATATTTGAAAACTTCTTCACCATAATTGCTGTATATTTCATCTAATTCCCCCAACCCATTGCCTCCTTTCGCCTATATATCCGATTCAAGTCCCATTCGTTACAAATTTCTATTAATTTTTATAATTTTTTT
Source organism: Falsibacillus pallidus (assembly GCF_003350505.1). Taxonomy (NCBI): domain Bacteria; kingdom Bacillati; phylum Bacillota; class Bacilli; order Caryophanales; family Bacillaceae; genus Falsibacillus; species Falsibacillus pallidus. Next base: position 99,774 of record NZ_QQAY01000010.1, on the reverse strand, counting down.
ATTATACCGGGACATAGGGACAGGTTAACTGTCCCATTTTCTGCTGGATGATACTATATTTATTGGGACAAGAAACCTGTCCCCTCGTTCCAAGGAGGAGAGTACTCTTTTTTGTTGAATCTTATTATATATAGTCTATGAGATTATAAAAATCTATAGAGGGTGGCATCTATGTACTTTAATTCTCTACAAATCAATCTATACGTAGAGAATCTTGTAAAATCCAAGGAGTTTTATGAGAAACTTGGCTTTACACAAACGTTCGTCGCAGAAATTGAAGGTAAGCCGGTACATTATGAACTTCAATTAGATGGGTTCAAGCTAGGAATAGCCACTAAAGATTCTACGAAAGAAATCCACGGATTAAATCCTGGTGAAAATATGGGATGCGAAATTGTAGTATGGACTGAAGATACTGATTCTGCCATTCAGTATTTAATTGAATGGGGAACTGTAATGTTATCTGAGCCCCATGATTTTTTGGAAGGTAAATTAAGAGCAGGATGGGTCCAGGATCCTGATGGGAACCCGATACAGATTGTTTGTAAGAGGAATTAGTAATGTACTTTGGAGTTAGAAATGGCTATTTTTAATTTGACTTTTCAAAAAGGAGAGAAAGGACTCATGGGGGAAGAAAAAAATCTCTCACAGTTTGTTAGTCTGACGTTTAAAAAGATGAATATTAAATATTAAATGCTTCATTCTCCCACCCTCATCCTTGTGTAGAGGTTAATTTATTTGCCTTTAGACTTATAGGGCAAGAAAATATGTTCGTTTCAGCACTATACATTAATTAGTTGGAAGGTACCCCTTCCATTTTTCCCAAGCCACCATATAAACATCAAGGTCGTGCGGGTGCACATTTATACATACTCCAATACGTGTATATAGTTGGAAAAGCACTTCATCCAAAAGCTGTTCCTCAGTTATAGAATTCCCACCTTCCCATAATGAAAACAATGGAAGAAGGGTGTTTAAATCTAAACTATCTGGTGAAGAACAAAATGCGTAAGTAAAATCATAAATACTTGGCCCTATTAATGGTGAAGGATCAATTACTCCTCTTAATTGGTTGTCCAAATATATAAAATTATGTACGCCAGCATCACCATGCAGATAATACTTTTGCTCGTTATGAGGATATTCTTTTAGCTTATTTGCCAATTTTTCTACTCTTTTATGGTCCTCACTTGATAGAAAATCTCCAATATTCATTTGGGCAGACTCAAAACTTTCTTGATTGAAATCCGACCAGGTATTTCGGCTGATCCCATTGATTCTTCCCCACGTTGTTATTTTATCGACTTTCTTGTAATTATTAAAAAGTTCTTTTATCAAGATTGTCATCCATTCTATTTTCAAACCTCGATTGAAGTGGGTTTCACCAGAAATATATGAGTACACAATAAATCCTTTTTCAACATCTGAAAAAAGAAGATCAGGCAACAACCTTACATTTTTATATTCGTTAAGAAAATCATGTGTAGCAGAAATAATCATTGGGTTGTCTATTTTTATCACATAGCTTGGAATTTTGTTGATATGGAGTTCATATAATACACCATCAGTAGTACCACTTTTTAGTTCCTTCCAGTTCAAATCCTCATTTATGATCAATCCATTATTTAGAAGAATATTACTAATATCCTGTATTTTTTTCAACGCTTAAACCTCATTTGTTCTGTTCTTCAATATTATCTTTCAATTTCTTAAAATTAATGGGTGATACCCCTAGAAAAAACTCTTAATGTCATCCCATTCATATGTAAGAAGATTTAGCTCTTTACCACCGTTAATAATTTTCTCAGACCTATGTAATTTCGAACCGTGATATTCATAGAAATAACGTGTTTCATTCTCCTTTAATACTTCAACAAAAACATGATTGATATTCAATTCTACAAATTTAAGAAATACTTGCTTCATCAGTTTTTTCCCAATTCCACACCCTTGGTATTCTTTAAGAAGATAAATGGATGTCAAGTCGCCGGAATTTTCAACATTGTTTTTTTCTCTCTTTCCACGATCCGCAAATCCAACAATTTCTCCAGTGTTATCTTCTGCTACAAATACATAATTCCCTTCCCTTAATAAATAAGCCGAATACCAAAATCGCATACTGAACCGAAAATCGATTATTCAAAAAACACCCGATGCCCTCGGACTTTCAAGTATAATGAATCATAATCAGTTTATGTATATGATATTTCTTTACGAGAATCCTATATATAATTCGGATAATACAGTAAAAGAGGTCTATACATGAATGAAAAAAGCTTTGAAAAATACCATTTAAGCAATGAAATCAAGAGAGCACTTGAATTGTTAAAATATGAAATGCCCACAGAAGTTCAAGAAAAAGTCATCCCAATGGCTTTGGACCATAAAGATCTAGTAGTGAAATCTCAAACAGGCAGCGGCAAGACTGCTTCCTTTGGCATCCCCCTTTGCGAATTGGTGGAATGGGAAGAGAAAAAACCACAGGCATTGATTCTGACACCCACCAGGGAACTTGCCGTTCAGGTAAGAGAAGATCTAACGAATATTGGCCGGTTTAAAAGAATTAAAGCTTTGGCCGTTTATGGGAAAGAGCCCTTCTCCAAACAAAAAGAAGAATTAAAGCAAAAAACACACGCAGTCGTCGGTACACCTGGACGGGTAATGGACCATATTGATAGAGGGACGCTAGATTTGGATCAAATAAAATATTTGATCATCGATGAAGCAGATGAAATGCTTAATATGGGGTTTATCGACCAAGTGGAGGAGATTATCAATCAACTTCCTTCCAACAGAGTGACGATGGTATTCTCCGCAACTTTGCCAAAAGATGTTGAAGATCTTTGCCATAAATATATGACCGCTCCAATCAATGTGGAAATCAAGGCTGACGGCATCACGACCAATACAATCGAACATCTTTTATATGAAGTGAAGGAAGAAAGCAAACTGCCGCTTCTCAAAGATGTGACTGTTATCGAAAACCCAGACAGCTGCATCATTTTTTGCAGAACAAAAGATCAAGTCGATAAAGTATTCACGGAATTAGATGATTTAGGATATTCTTGTGAAAGACTGCACGGCGGCCTGGAGCAAGAAAGCCGATTTGCTGTCATGGATGGCTTTAAAACAGGGAATTTCCGTTATCTTGTCGCAACAGATGTTGCTGCCCGTGGGATTGATGTGGATAGTGTGACGCTTGTCATCAATTATGACGTTCCGATGGAAAAAGAAAGCTATGTTCACAGAACGGGAAGAACCGGTCGTGCCGGCAATAAAGGAAAAGCGATCACGTTCGCGACGCCTCATGAAGGAAAATTCATAAAAGCCATCGAAACATACATTGGCTTCGAGATTCCCCAATCGGAATTTCCAAAACCACAGGATGTTGCCAGAAACAGGGCTTCTTTCGAAGAAAAATGCAGTGGACGAAGAGTCGTGAAAAACAATAAAACGGCACGAATCAATCAGGATATCCTGAAACTGCACTTCAACGGCGGGAAAAAGAAGAAGATCCGGGCAGTCGACTTTGTGGGAACGATCGCAAAAATCCCCGGCGTCACAGCAGACGACATCGGCATCATCACCATCCAGGATAACCTGTCCTACGTGGATATCCTGAATGGCAAAGGCTCACTCGTTCTTCAAGCCATGGAGAACGCAACGATCAAAGGAAAAAAACTCAAAGTCAGCAAAGCGATAAAATAATAGCAACTCAGCCAGGGCGGTTATCTAACGATGATCGTCCTTTTTGTTTTTTGTTATGGCTGTTTTCGTAACGAATGTTAAAATCCTACTGCCGATTTTAACGCCAAAGTAGCTACTTAGTGCTTTGAAATATAATATCCAGCTCTTTTCTCTTCATTTACGCTATTTTGAGTTAAATCATGGCTTAAACAATCCCACTTTATTAGCTAAAGCAACAAAGTATGAGAAAAGAGCCTTTGTTATTTTTCTCCCTTGAATTTTTTCGATTGTCCAATCAACCATTGCCTCAGCAAAATAGATATACAATGTAGTGAATTGAATGGAGGGTGAAATAAATGACATTTGGATTTAGAGGATTTAATCGCAGTCACTCCTGATAAACAAGTTATTCTCTCTATTATAACTCTAGAGAACGATTGGGATTAATTTACTTTTTATGGTATCTTATAAGAAAATGTTATTCAGCTAAAATTGCAGTTAATTAATTGATTAGGTGGGGTGTTCTTCATTATTCAACCAATCTTTTCCCCAAAAAAGAATTCATATTTATTACTATTTGGATTGGGCATATCAACCTTAGGAGACTTTATTTATCTGGTAGCCATCAATGTATTAGTTTTAAAACTAACTGGCTCCGCTGCTGCTGTTGCTGGCTTGTGGATTATCGGGCCTATAGCCTCCATGTTAACGAAGTTTTGGTCCGGGAGTATCATAGATCGCTTAAACATTCGAAGGATAATGATCGGAACAGATATCATTCGAGCTGCTTTTGTAGCCATTATCCCATTCTTCAGCTCTATTTGGCCTATTTATGTATGCCTTTTTATTCTCTCAATCTCCAAATCTTTTTCTGAACCCGCCACAATTACCTATATCACTAACATTGTTCCTGAGAAAGGACGAAAACAATTTAACTCCTTTAGAAGTTTGATATCTTCAAGTGCCTTTTTAATCGGTCCAGCTATTTCCGGATTATTACTCCTCGTTTTCTCAGTTAGTGTTTCTATTTGGATTAATGCTTTTTCTTTTATTGTTTCAGCAATAATGGTGTACTTATTGCCTAACTTGAATATCGATTCTAATAAAGTCGTAGGGAAATTTAGCTTGAACATTTTAAAAAGTGACTGGAACAAAGTATTTAAATTCAGTCAAAGTAATCCATATATTGTGAAGGTGTACTTCTTATCTCAAATTTTTATGATTGTCGCACTTGGAATGGATGCTCAAGAGGTGGTATTTACACAAAAGGTGTTAAATCTGTCTGAAGCTGACTACGGTTTACTCATAAGCTTAACAGGAGTTGGATCAATTTTAGGGGCAGCAACCGTTTCGCTGGTTGTTAAAAAGTTGTCGATAAGATCTTTAATCACCCTTGGTTATTTTATGGTATCGATTGGCTATTTGGTATATGCCTTCTCTTTTTCATTTTGGACTGTAGCTATTGGTTTTATGATATTAGGATATTTCAACTCATTTTCTGGGACAGGGTTTATGACTTTTTACCAAAATAACGTACCAGTCCAGATGATGGGGAGAATTTCAAGCATTTATGGTATGTTTCAAAGTTTTCTTCAGGTTATCTTTATTTTAATGATTGGCTTTACAGGAGATATCATACCAGTGAGATACACTATCAATGCAGCCTCCACATTAATGTTATTGCTAAGCATTCTACAAATAAAGTTAGTTCTTTTGCCAAGCAAATCCATGTACTTTGAAGAGGAACATGAGCTCAAGAGCACCTCTTAATATTTCGACAAAAATAGACTAGGATTCATAGAGGGAAGATATTGAAACAAGTTGAAAAGAAGAAATCATTTGCAAGGACATTGCGCAGTATACGAATAATAAGTGTATAAGTAATCCTTTTGTTTATAAATTAACCGGCTGTAATAACAAGCGTAAAATTCTTGATCAAACAAGGTAAAATTTTATACTGCTGACACAAAGTGAAGTCATTATGATTTCACCTTTTCATTTATTTTTAATTTTACTGAACATCTTTCAATTCCTCAGCAATCTGGATCGCTAGTGATCTTTCTAATGGTTTCATTCCCATGTGCAACATAACTGTATAAAATAAATCCTTCTTTTTAAAAGATATGATTGTTGGATATTCTGGTCTAGTGGCTTCTATCATCCAAGCTTTTTCACCAGAACTCATCAAATGGTTATTCTTATAATCGGGATTCGATTTTGGACTGACCTTGATACTTAGATGATTTCTGGAAAAGTTCTCACCTAAGTATTCAAAATTAATGGATGAAGTATCGGGGTCCACTTTAGCATATTGATACGCAACCTTGAAAGGTATATCACTAGGCAGGATTAATCCTTTTTTATTATATTGTTTTAGGGCATTATCGAAATCTGTATAACCCATTAATTCATATGCTTTTTCCACTGACATAGGCTGCTCGGTGGAAATCGGATCTTTCCCCTCAACAACGGAACTTCCATTCCATAAAACCATCATTATTAAGATTGAAATCACTATTTTTGACATATTGTTCATTCCACTCCTAGCGCTAGAAACAGATGTACTAGGAATTATTGTGTGTATTTTAAAGTGATGTATACAAATATGGTATTCTTCGCTTGATGAAGCTTTAATCTAGCCCTAGCCATTCACCCCAACTATAGTCTCATCCAATCTCTGAATATTTGAGTTGGAAATTAAATATACATTGCCAAAAATGTCGGTTTTGTCTCCCTTAATACGTACAGCACAATCTTTGTTTGACGCATAAATTTTTATTTCCTCCGATAAGTGAGACAGTTCTCCTTGTACGAGCGCAATGTTATTTTCAAGATCAAAATGAGAAAGTATGGAAAAATCGTCAAGGCCGACCCCCTTATAAATGGAGCTCGTTTCTACTTCAAACCCTAGTTTTTTCGAGCATAACCATTTTGCGGACATGTTGATTGCACCAGCGCTTGCCCCAATGACAACGGCACTGCTTGCTTTTATGAAATCCGATAATTCATATTCCATCAAAAAACTATTTTGGTTAAGAGGATCTCCACCCAATAAGAAAATAACTGAAGCATTTTGAATTAATATTTGGGCATCTTCCTTTTGGACGCGATAATTAATTAAATGATATTCATCAAACATAATGCCAGCATGGTCAAGCCATGATTTTTCAGCCGCTCCTTCATGTTCATAAATAGAGGGATTCGAGCTAATCATGACAATTGATTTTCTATCAGTGATATCCTCCTGTAAAACCCTTCCCAGACTCTCTGGAAATAAGTTTGTAAACCACCCTAAATAATAGTGAGTTTTCATAAGTTTCCTCCATAGCAAAGTGTAAATAACTTAAATTCCCTATGGTTCTCATTCTGTCTTCTTGCCACGAACATGTAATTTGGCTGCTAAAAAAGGTGAAATACACCAAGAGGGAAAATCAACAACGATCCCTAATAGATTGTCTAATCTTATGTAAAAACAAAGTCTCTTACCCAAAAATCTGGGCTGCAATTCCATACAATGTATTGTTCCTAGGTGGCATATCAAGAGAATTGATGACCATTATAGGGGGCTCACTTACCTTAATGAATCCACCTTTCTCTAGCATCGCCATGAACTCTTCATTATTTGATGGGACATCAATTCTTAATTTCCCTTGATGTTTAGACGATAATTTATCAATTAATAGAGAAGCTGTTTGGAAGTCTGGTGCTGAAATGGGCCCTAATATAAGATTGACAGGTCCTAAGATAGACATTCCATACCCCACTATGGTTCCGCTATTATCTTTCACAACCAGACATTTTTCTGATTGCTCTATTCTATTTTTAAGAAACCGGCTTCTTCTATCCCCGAAAGCATCTTCATCTATCTTAAGTATTTCATTAATATCATTCTCGCTGAATTCTTCAATGATTACATCATTTCCAGTCAATCTGGAAATAGGTACATAGTTATCACTAATATACTTATGAATAACATCTACCTTGGTAAATCCCATTTTTTCATAGAGGCGTTTTCCTTCTTCTGTTGCAATTAGCATAATGGTTATGTTCTTTGAAACACTATTTATACATTTTAGAGTAGCCTCTTTCCCTAGTCCCATTCCTCTATAGCCATTATTCACAATAACCATACCAATCGTAGCTAAAGAACTATCATAGGGAATTATTGCAGCACTAGAAACGATTTTCCCATCAGCATTTTTATGCCCGAAAATCTCTCCTGACTCCAATACAGTTCCAATCTCGTTCTCATCATAATCCCATCCGACTGATGCAGAAAGCTCGATTAATCCCGTAATATCATATTCATTAAATTTAACGAGTTCTAGTACTGATTTATTGCATCTCTCCATGAATACTTCTCCTTCTTTAGGACATTTAAATATATGTTTTATGTAAAATTATACCATGACACTTCAAGTTCGAAGTAGGAAAGAAAAAAGTGAAACCACAAATGATTTCACTTTTTTTGACTTTCTTATGTATTGATTTCAAAAGGACTATTTGGTTGTACTATAAAAATGTGTGATTTGTAACCACATTAATAGTGCAATCGTCTAAATGAATACGGAGGTGAAAATGTATGAAACGATTCGTTTTAGCCTTAAGTCTAGTGCTGATAGTGAGTGGCTGCAGCAGCTTCTCGAAACCGAAAGTTACTGAAGAAGAAGCAAAGTCAATTGTGATGAAAGATCACTCTAAACACATTGGTACAGTGGAAATAATATCCGTTAGTCATAAGGGCAATCAATATATTGTTAAGTGGAAGAATGAAGATAATTGCGAGAACGGAACCGACTATGTTGATGACCAAAGCGGCAAAATTAAAAACGGTATTACTTCTATATGTTAGATGTTCTCTACCAGCTGGCAACTCTAAAACAGCAGTTCTTCTCGATTACTTACTCCTAGCCTCAAATAAGTATCATATTTTAGGCTAGATAACCTACAAAGAAAACAGCAATAATTACTGAGAAAACTGATATGTACTTCAAGACGCCCTTTTCTTTTTTTGCAAAAGCCATAACACCAAAAATGACACCAAAAATGAATATTGCGATGCCAATCGAAATCACTCCGAAAAATCCTTCCCAACTCGATGAACCATAATAAAACTTTGCTAAAGTTACTAAGATACCTATTAGTATTAAAATTGAAGAAAGCGTGCTAAATCTCTTGTTCAAACTACCACCCCTAAAACCATATTATTCCACCATATTGGATATATTGCTTCCATGTCTTTAATCAATGAAAGCTTAGCCATTAAAGTAGGCTGTTTAACCTAACGTTACTTACCTAAAAATCCACCTTCTGATTTGATAACTTGACCAGTAATCCATTGTGATTCATTACTAGCCAAGAAATTTATTAGATTTGCAGCATCTTCAGGAACCCCCACCCTCCCCATTGGGAAGAGAGTTGTTAACTGAGCTTTAATATCATCACTCATCCATCCCGTATCTGTAGGACCAGGATTAACAGAGTTCACTGTTATTCCAATTGGGGCTAAAGCAATCGATAAGGGCTCTGTAATAGCAATAATGGCACCTTTAGTCGCAATGTAGGCTAAGTTGTTAGGGTCCGGGCCGCCAGAAACTAGATTAATAATCCTTCCACCCTTTTGTCCAGAGAAGACTTTTTCATATCTCTTTGCAAATTCTGTACTTAATATAATCGTACCAAAATTGTTCACTTGATAATGTCGATAGAGAATGTCAGCATTTAAACTCCTGAAGTTGGATGGAGATTCGAATGTTGCATTATTTACAAGAATTGAAGGAGTGCCAATTGTTCTCTCTACTTCGCTTAGTAATTTCAAGGCGGAATCAGCTTTAGATAAATCCAATTCCATATGAGCACACCTTACACCTAAATTAGTTATTTTATCAGCTAAAAACTCTGGAAACCCTTTTTCAATACCATTTCCTTCATTCTCATCAAAAGGAGTCCAACGGGTAAAGAAAACATCTGCACCAGCCTCTGCTAATGACATACAAACGGCTGCTCCAATTCCATTAGCTCGACTGGCTCCAGTCACAATAGCGATTTTATCTTTAAGATTTTTTGTCAATATTAACCCTCCAATAAGAAATTAGTATAGTTATAGTCATTAATTACTCATTAGAGAGTTGGCGTTTAAACGGCTTGGCATTAAGTAGGATTATGCATCATGTAGTAAGATAAAGTTCTCCCCTCGTACTCTCTATCCTCTACAAAAGAAAAACCAAGTTTTTTTATCACGTTCTTTGACTTACCATTACTTGATCTAATTCGTGCATGAAGGGTATCGATTTTTAGAGATTCAAATGCAAATTGCACAGCAGCAGCTCCAGCTTCTGTTGCAAATCCTTGTCCCCAAAACTTAGGCTCTAAAAGGTAAATAATCTCTACATCCTGTGTCTCGTTAAAACACCTTAAACCACAATGGCCTATAATTCGATTATTAATCTTACTTATTACCGCCCAAACACCAAATTTATGAATAGTCCAGTGATTAATAATCGTATTTATATAGTTCTCCGATTCTACAAACGTCATTCCTCTTTCTACCCCGAGCCATTCTCCGACTTCATGCTTCTTAACTATTTCATAGAAATCAATTATATCTTCATCTTTGAATTTCCTTAGCAACACTCTCTTTGTATGGATTTTAGACTCAATCATCATGTTCTTTTTCCGACTCAATTTTATCTCCAACCTTTTCATTAACTAACTAATGGGGTTTACACAGAAAACACTTCTGTTGGATGGAAAAATATCATTTAGATTCTTTTCTTACTCTCTTTAAATAGTAGAATAAATAAAAGCATTAATATTGGGGTATAACCGATAAACTTTAACTCGTTTTCAGCACCAAGAAAGTAATAAGAAACTGGCAGAAATGATACAAGACTAATTATCATAGAGATCCAAGACCGTTTAAATAATCCGTAGGCAAAAGAAATAATCGAAATACCACATGAGAACTGCCATAGAAATACGATCCAATTCAATGTATTCAAATACCCCTCACTCCTTCATCAATATAATAACATATATTTCCATATCACTTATAAAAATATTGTAGGCATTTTCAAATTTAACTTAAGTCGAGCAAATTCAACTTTAAACCCTTAACTATGGGTTAAATAATATTGTTAATAAATGACCATAAAACAAGGACCCGAATTGGGTCCTTGTTTTAAATCCTTATTGAAGATGAGCCCCCGTTAGCGAAAGCACAATCTACCACAATCATTAACCTAAAGAACAACGATCCTGGATAAAGAGGGGTGCCTTCTACGACCTCTAAATCCTATTCGAACTGACTAATCCATCTAGAATATTCCCTTACTTTTTAGGGGCTATTGTAAATGTTTCTAATAGTTTTTTCATTTCTTCTACAGAAAAGCCCTGGCAAGACACTTCGTATATAATCCCGTTTATCTTTGTAGAAAATAAAGAATCATATTGAGCAACTTGATAACTAGCCCATGTAATTCCATTGGAACTAAATTCTCCGACTTGTTGGATGGAATCATACTGAAAATCTCCGTTGTAATCAGGATGATTTCCGTCTAGATATTTTTCTGGATATTCTTGTATCCAGAGAAACTTTTCAGTAACATGGTTATCCCCTGGTAGTGTCACTGTCTGCTTTATGCTACTATGAGGTGCAGGTTTATATCCCAACTTTACATGATAGCGAGCCCCGTCGTTCCGCAATACACTAGTTGTCATCTTCAAATCTGGAGACTGCAGTATCCTTAAAAAAGGAACAATATTTCGGATATTCTCATAAGCAGCATTCACTTCCATCGAATCATTTTTTCCCCCATAAATAGATTTCACATCAGGTTTTTCCACCAATTTTGCCCGTTTTAGAACCTGATAACCCTCTATCTTGTGCTTTCTTGCCGGACCTGCCATAATATCAACTGCAATGTATTTATCTGGTGATTTTCCTTTAATAGAATAATAATTGGAGTTCGGAGGGTATTGAGTCGTATCACCTTCTCGTAAAAACTTCCAATCTCCATTACGTGAAATCGTTCCTAGTTTCGTCTCTAACTGTTCTTTAGATATTTTCTGTACTGATGGGATGTAGTAGTATCCGTTGTGTACCAAGTATTCCGAATAAGGATGCGCTGGTTTTGGGCTTGTCCCAAAAAGCCTAAGTTCGGCCCAGCTTGGAGTCACATTGGGAATCAAAGTTAGGAAAAGAGTCAATATCACTACAATTAGGGCTGCCTGATTTAATTTAGCCCGTTTTTTCTTTTTTAGGATGCGTTCAATATGTATTTCTTTTGGATATCGGATTTGTCCTTGAACGTTTTTCAAAGTGTCTTTTAATTCTTGTTCCACGTCCACCCCTCCTTGAGAGATATTTCACCATGTGGAGATGACATCAATTCATTCTTAAGCTCACCCCTGGCATAATGAAGACGAGATTTAATTGTTCCTTCACTGACAGTAAGGATCGAAGCAATTTCTGAGACCGAAAACTCCTGCATGTAGTATAAAATGATCACGGTCTGATGTTTCTTAGAAAGCTTTCGAATAGTTTGATATAATTCTTTTTGGTTTTCTCCCTGCAGATAAACGTATTCCGGCTGCCCTTCACTAGAATTGTCCAATAATTCCTTCCACGGAGAGAAGAATCGTTTTCGTTTTGCCATTTTCCAGGTAACATGCAGCAAAATTTGATGAAACCAGGTTTTAAATGATGCAATTTCAGGATTAAAGCGATGTATGGATTTGTATGTACGAATTAGTGCTTCCTGCACCGCATCATCTGCCACAGCTCTTTCCCTTAGAATCATGAAAGCCACCTGATATGCTGACGGTAAATAGTGTCTTAACAGTGAATTGAATGCATGATGATCCCCAGACTGCGCTTTGATAAGTTCTTCATGTTCCGTCACGTCCCAACCTCCTATCTACCTACTTATTCCCACCGAGTTAGGAAATGGTTCATTTTTCCGTGAAAAATATCTAAAAGAAAAGCTCCCCTGTATTGGCAGCTGATCAGGAACATAAGCTCCGTTATGAAATAGAATTAAATTTCTTCTTGATATATTTCTAATTTTATCGGTTTTAAACTCAAAGGTATTTTAAACTCATTAGTACTTTCAATATGATTAAAAAAATTTTCTATGTCGTCATAATCCATTGACCATTCATCTACATTTAACTTTTTTAACTCGCTAGTTGGTTTAAATAAAAATTCACAGTGTAGTTGTTCCATGTGGGAATAATCATCTTCTTCATAAACTGTAAACTGACGTACAAGATCAAAATGGAATAGTTCTTCTCCTGTAAAATCATAGACACCACACTGAAATAAAATTTCTTTATCTTCTTCTCCCTCTACTGTCTCCATTGAAAAATCCTTGAATTTTTCCCAAACCTTCTTTATATCATCGGTATCTTCACCAATACTCCCTTTAAGATAACTTTCAGCATTTTTAACAGTTATCATTACAACATCTCCTATGTACTATTGATATAATTCTTCTATTATCCTGTCCGTTAGTTGAATCCTTCCCTGCAATTATTTTAACATATATATCCAGATGAACTTCCTAAAAAAAGGAGTATTAACAATACACTTAACACCTTTTTTACATACTTATCCAATAAGCGACAATAGGATATGATACCTTACTTAAGCTAATGAGGCTGCTGTTTGTTATATTGTCTACGGTTTCTCACTCTAATAAATCGAATTTATTAGGATTTTTACTCCACTCGTTTTTATATGTCAATGCACTTTCAATTTTGGCATAATTCTAGTTGTTATCAAGTTTATGAATTTGATTTTAATTTCCTACTATAAACTTTGAAATATTCTATTATCACAAAACTTCCACTTTTAAAGATTGACTCTGTTAACCTTAAAAAAGAAATTATAAAAATAACGCAACCTTTTCTAATGAAAATACATCTTACCTTTGAAAACAGCGTGGCACGAGGTTTTAAGGAGGGGAATTCTTGAATAAGAAGGAAATTTTAGCGGTTTGGATAGATAAGTATACAAACCGCCTGGTTAGACTTGCTTATACTTACGTCAAAGATTGGCTAAAAGCAGAAGACCAAGTACAAGAAGCATTTATCAAGGCGTTTCATTCGATGGAACAATTAAAGAATAGTAATGAGCCATTTCCTTGGCTTGCTAGAATTGTGATTAATGAATGCAATAATTCGTTCAGAAAATCATGGAGAGAAGTTATCTCTGACTTCTTACCTGACAAGAAACAAGAAAGCAGTGAAGAATCATATTTCAGAGCTGTTCAGGAAGAAGAGGTACATAATGCTGTTTATGATTTACCGAAACACTATAGTTTACCTATTACTCTCTTCTACTTTGATGAACTATCCATTCAAGAAATATCAGAAATCTTAAATCTAAATGTTGGCACGGTAAAGTCTAGACTCTCTCGCGGCCGCCAGTTATTAAGCAAAAAAATGAAGGAGGATGGATATGGAGGAAAAGAAATTAAGAGCAGCAAAAATGTACTTTAAGCATAAAGTAGACATAGAAAAGTTTAAAAAAGAGACATTCGATAAACTAGAATTGAACAGCGAAATCATCCATAAGCCTTTTAGGACTGAAAAGAGAAAGAGACGTTATTCTTCGTGGATACTTGCTGTAGCTGCTTCAGTATTAATAATTGGTATAAGTGTTGCTTACAACGGTACTCACATTGTCGATGCGGCTCAATCCTTCATTAGCCAACTATTTGGTTCAAGAGAAAACTTAAAGCAAGCTTATCCTGATGAAAGTAAAGAAGAACTTGATTTCTATGAACAAACGTTACAGATTGCAAAAGAAAATTTAACAGAAAAAGAGTTCAATCAATACAGTGAACTAATAAAAGAACAAACTAAAATCCATAGTAAAGTGCAAAAAGAAAAAAGGAAGTACCCAAATGAAGAAGAAGAAAAAAGATTAAAGCAAATTCAAAAATTATTGCAAGCGTATGAACATAAGATTATACCAATACAAGCCCAACAATTAGCAAGTTTTCCTTTTACTAACCCTTCCTATTTACCTAAAGGATATCAATTAGTAGATAAAAACTACATTTCGCAGAAGCCAGAAGATGAGCCAGTGGTTTCGTCAAATTATTCTGATGGAAAGTCATTTTTTTGGACAAAACAAATGAACTTAAAACAAAAAGATGACTTGGAAACTCCCCAAAAAATTGAAAACACCGAATCCTACTCTTTAAATGGATATCAATTTAAATTTGTAACTTTTGATGATGAAAGTTTTAATATGAAGGTTGGATTGAGGGTAACGGTGCCCCAAAAAGGATATAAAATCGTCATGTTGGCAGAAGAATTGCCAAAGCAGGAAATGGAAAAAGTATTAATTTCTATGATTGAAGAGTAAATAGACTTTTCAATTTAGATTTACTCTGTTTTCGTAATAATAATCGTATAAAACCTTTCGATAGCGTTAAATCATTGATCCTTCGATGTTATTGGGACCCTCTAATGCATATATTCCATTAGGGGGTTGTACAAATGACAAAAAATAAAAGCACTTTTTATTATAAGGGCTTTAGGAATCATAGGATCGTTAATGGGTTTATATTTGTGGAAGGATTACTTACCACAACATCAAGGTGATAACATTAAAGTATGGTTGGATATATTGAGAATAGAGCATTTAATATTTCTTTATATACCAAGTATGATTGCATTAGTTGCCTCCATCTTTTATAAGCCTTATCTAATGGTATTGGCCTTTCTGTTGAGTTTACCAGTAACAAGATTCCTTGGAGTTAACGGGTTCATTGATACTTTCCCTTTAGTCTATTATCCACTCATTTGCTATCTGGTTTCCTTTTTCTTAATGCTAGTTATAAAAGAGGAGGTTCCTAAGAATTAATAAAGCAGTTGTAATGCAAAACAACAGCTTTTTTTATGTGATTATTGCTTTGATTTACTAATTTTTATTGGTTGTAAAGTTTAATATTTGCCCTGTTCCTATATAACAAAAATCTAAATACATAATAAATGCAAATTATAGGGAAAACTTAAAGGAGACGGATTAAATATTTATTAAACAAAGCTTGATTCTTTAGTGGGAATTAAGACAGGAGAGTTTACTTTGAAAAAATATAAGTACTTTCTAATTGCATGTTCTTTTTTATCTTTACCTTTTATGTCCTTTAAGATTGCGAACGGGTACGATAGTCCTTACATTGGCACTATTTATCCTGATAACTCCTTCAAAAAATTGCAGGAGGTAAGTGCTGAAAGTTATCTTAACGGAAACAATCTACAAGGATATAAAATGATAAACAACCCAGATATTTACGTTGCAAAAAAAATATTATATAAAGAAAAAAATCAAATATTAAAAAAATACATTGGGGAATACAAAGCTCTTCTTTGGAGCTATTGCAAAGAAAATAAAGGTCAAAATATTGACCCTAATCGTCAAGTGTATTTTTATTTTTCCATGAAGAAAGATGATAACTGCATATTTGCTCAGATGGCAGTTGTTGATATAGAAACAAACACTACTGTATATGTAAGGGGGAATAAATCCTATTATTAAAATGTATGAGACTCTGATTAAGAAAAAGGATGGTAGAAAAAAAAGACCGTGTAATCGGTCTTTTTTATTCCTTAAATATAGTGACATTTTAATCAGCGCATTTATTATTGAAGCAAATAATTTCCGCAAGAAATAAGAAGCATAAGCTTGCCAAAGCGGCAATGATAAGGTTTAAGTCACAAGACAAAATAAAAACCACCAAATATGTATTTGGTGGAGACGGTGGGACATGTTATTCCATGCTTTCGTCATGGCACTGACTATATCTTGAACCTGTGTTATCAGGTCCCCTGGCGTATTATACGAAATGTAGTTTTGCTTTTTAAAAAGCGAATTTCGTATCCTAGTGCTACCCGGAGGGCAGTCTATAAGTCGATACACGGCTGTTGGATTGCTCCACATACCGCTCGGCATTGCCTTATCGCACGAAGCGACTTAGGTTTCACCGATAAAGCCAGGTTATCACTTATGTGTTGCCACATAAGGCGACTAATGCTTAATCGAACCCACGTCCAGAAATAACGGCACTTAAGCATCTACGAGTGTAGTCGGCATATTAGTGTTTCGCTGTACCTTATGCCTCCCGACAGGCGTCCGGACAGCTAGTCTGGTTAGTCTCTTCCTTCATCCTCAGACGGTGGAATCCGGCGTAGCCCACTAAAAGTGAGACCCTTACCCTACCACATGGGCGATGGAGGGAGGATCCGCTTTAGGCCTTATTAGGCAGCAAAAGCGAGGTTGTTGTTAGTTTTGCCAGTTATTATTGGCGTTGACGTTGATGACGGAGCCGATCCCTCCGACTCGCAACCTAAGCTCGAACTACCCCTGTCGAATCCGTAACGTCCCCATTGTGAAAAAATCGGCGGCGAATATCGGCGTCTGCTTCATTCGTTCAGATCCTCACGTATTAAAAATACGCTCCGGTCTTCACTCATTCGCATCCTTGACCTTCTTGCCGCTTTTTCCCCAATAATCAAAACAGACGAATCTCGGCTATCTGACGTTAGGAAAAGCTTTGATAGTAAAGCTTTAGATTACTTCGTTGCTACGTTTATTATTATAACACACTTGACCGATTTTTCAATTGTAATTAATTGTAAATCAGTCCTGCTGGCGCGCTTTGAACGCACGCTCGATGTCGCGCTTGGCTTCTTTCTTCTTGAGGTCTTCGCGCTTGTCGTATTTCTTTTTTCCCTTTCCAAGGCCGATTAAAACTTTTGCATAGCCATCTTTTAAATAAAGTTTTAATGGAACAAGGGAATAGCCCGCTTCTTTTGTTTCGCCGATCAGTTTGTTGATCTGCTTCCTATGCATGAGAAGCTTCCTTGTACGGAGCGGATCGTGGTTGTAGCGATTCCCTTGCTCGTATGGACTGACGTGCATATTAAACAGATACACTTCACCTTTTTGAATGCGGGCAAAGGCATCTTTCAAATTGACCCGGCCATTCCGGATGGATTTGATTTCGGTACCTTGCAGCACAATTCCTGCTTCATAGGTTTCTTCTATTGAAAAATCATGCCTGGCTTTCTTATTTTGGGCAATCAGTTTTCCTTCCCCTTTAGGCATCGGACTTCCCCCTTACATCTCTATCTAGAGCTCTATTATACAAGGTTGAGGGGAAGGATTAAAGCGTTATAACCTTTAACCCTTCCCTCTCCTTTTATCTTTTCTTTCTTCGCTTCTTGCCGCCGCCCGGCTTGCCGGATGTCGGTGCGCCTTCATAGAACTTGCGTCCGTTTTTTTTCTTGGCTTTCGGCGGATTTGTGGACCAGCCTTCAGACATGCCATCGGACTGCGGTCCCCGTGCTTTTCTGCGGCCTTCTTTTGATGTTCCAAGCTCACGGTTTTCGCGGTTGTTCTTAACCCTTGAACGTGTTTTGGTCTTCAGGACTTTTGGCTTTTCGTCACGGCGCTCGCGTCGCTTCGTATTTTTCATGCCGACGATTTCGAAATCGATGGAGTATTCGTCTTTATTGACGTTTACCACTCGGACAGTGATTTCATCCCCGATACGGAAGACATTGGCTGTCCTTTCACCAATCATTGCGAATTGGCGCTCATCATAGCGGTAATAGTCATCTGTCATTTCACTGACATGAACAAGACCCTCAATCGTATTCGGCAGCTCGACAAACATACCGAAGTTAGTGACAGAGCTGATGATGGCATCGTACTCTTCTCCAATTTTGTCGAGCATGTACTCTGCTTTTTTCATTTCATCCGTTTCACGCTCAGCGTCGACTGCCCTTCTTTCCATTTTAGAAGAGTGGTCGGCGATTTCCGGAAGGTCTGAATCCCATTTCGCACGCGTCTGTTCATCAAGCTTCCCTTCAATCAGATACGTCCGGATCAATCGATGGACGATCAAATCAGGATAGCGTCGGATCGGTGATGTGAAATGAGTATAGTAATCTGCAGCCAAGCCAAAGTGGCCCAGTGAATCTGGATTATATTTCGCCTGCTGCATGGATCTAAGCATGACAGTGGATACAACCATTTCTTCCGGCTGCCCCTGGACGCTTTCAATGATTTCTTGAAGTGCACGTGGGTGTACGGAATTAGCTGTACCTTTTACAATCAAGCCAAAGTTTGTGATGAATTCAAAGAATCGCTGCAGTTTATCTTCTTTTGGATCTTCATGGATCCGGTAGATAAACGGCACTTCCATCCAGTGGAAATGCTCTGCGACAGTTTCATTTGCTGCAAGCATGAATTCTTCGATAAGCTTCTCTGCAACGGATCGTTCACGGATGACAACATCAGAAGGCTTCCCTTCTTCATCAACAATCACTTTTGCTTCTTTGAAATCAAAGTCGATTGCCCCTCTTGTCATACGCTTTTTGCGAAGAATCGCGGCAAGCTTCTCCATACGCTGGAACATCGGAACAAGCGGCTCATAGCGATTGATCAACTCTTCATCCTGATCGACGAGAATTTTATTCACATCAGAGTACGTCATGCGTTCTGTTGTTTTAATGACGCTTTGGAAAATTTCATGGTGAACGACTTCACCGGAATTGCTGATTTCCATTTCGCAGGACAGCGTCAAACGATTAACTTTCGGATTCAGCGAGCAGATTCCGTTGGATAGGCGGTGGGGAATCATCGGGATGACGCGGTCCACCAAGTAAACGCTCGTTCCACGCTCAGCCGCTTCCCGATCAATCGGGGAATCTTCCGTCACATAATACGTGACATCCGCAATATGGACGCCAAGCTTGTAGTTGCCGTTTTCAAGTTCTGTAACCGTAACGGCATCATCCAAGTCTTTCGCATCTGCCCCGTCAATGGTGACAATCGTTTCGCCGCGGAGATCCCTGCGGTTGCCGATTTCGGATTCATCGATTTCATCCGGCGTCGCTTTTGCCTGGTCCATGACTTCATCTGGAAATTCCTGTGGAAGTCCATGTTTATAAATAATCGAGAGGATATCAACTCCCGGGTCGTTTTTATGCCCGAGGACCTCGATGACTTCGCCTTCTGCATTTTTGCCTCTCTCAGGATAAGCAACCAGCTTCACGACTACTTTATGTCCTTCAATGGCTCCCATGCTGGCGCTTTTCGGGATGAAAATATCTTGCCCGAACTTTTTATCATCAGGAATGACGAAACCGAACGTTTTGCTTTGCGTATACGTCCCGACGATCTCGGAGTTTCCTCTTTCGATGATTTTAACCACTTCGCCTTCTCTTCTGGAGCCTGAGCTTTCAGCAGAAATGCGAGCAAGGACAATATCGCCGTGCATGGCATTGTTCGTATGGTTAGGAGGGATGAAAATGTCATCCATTCCTGGCTCTTCCGGGATGACAAAGGCAAACCCCTTTGCATGTCCAGTCAGCTTCCCTTTCACAAGGTTCATTTTCTGAGGAAGCCCATAGCGGTTGCTACGCGTCCTGACAACGAGGCCTTTTTCCTCCATATGTACTAGCGCTTTGACAAAATCTTTGAAAGAAGAAGAATCCTCAATGCCAAAAGCTTCTTCCAGCTCCTGGACTGTAAGAGGCTTGTAGGCTTCATCCCTCATGTAGCTAAGCAGCCTCTCGACATGCTTTCCAATCATATCTTCCATCTAAATCCCTCCTATATTAAAAGTTTATACATTCCATTCAAGTTTCTCGAGGAACTGATACACATCTTCGTGGAGCTGCTCTTTTTCTTTGTCGAGCGTGATGACGTGGCCCGACTCCTCGTACCATTTGATTTCCTTCAATGGCGATTCCACTGCATTGTAAATGATATTCGCACTGTCCGTATTGATCATATGATCATGGCGTGCCTGAACGACAAATGTCGGAGCGTAAATCATATCCACGTTGTTTCTCACATCGGCAATCAAATTTTGAAGTGCCTTCAACGTATTCATCGGCGTCTTCTTGAATTCATTCATTTCCGTTTCGATCTGCTCTTCATTTTTTCCTTCAAATTTCTTATATTCTCTAGCGTAGTCGACAACACCTTCATACATGACTTTTTCGTCTTTTATATACATCGGCGCACACATTGGTACGATACCCTTTACAGGTACAGTGTAACCTAATTTCAGAGAAAATACCCCGCCGAGCGACAAGCCGGCAACAGCAATTTCTTCATAGCCGAGGCTCTTCAGATGCTCATATCCGCCCATGACATCTTTCCACCAGTCTTCAGGGCCGGTATGGACCAATTCTTCCGGCGGCACCCCATGCCCTTTATAGTGCGGCGCGTGGCTTGTATACCCTTTTTTCTCTAAAAACCGTCCAAGCATCCTTACATCTGCAGAGCTTCCAGTGAAGCCGTGCAAAAGAAGGACAGCTCTCTTTCCAGCT
Organism: Falsibacillus pallidus; assembly: GCF_003350505.1. NCBI lineage: Bacteria > Bacillati > Bacillota > Bacilli > Caryophanales > Bacillaceae > Falsibacillus > Falsibacillus pallidus. Next base: position 78,726 of record NZ_QQAY01000010.1, on the reverse strand, counting down.
TCGAATGTAAACGGCTTTGGTCCTGTCAATTTCATGATGCTAACCTCTCCTTTTATGTAAATAACTAAATTTCAGTCTTATAGTAGATTTCTATTTATTTTTAACAGACTGCGGCAAAACAATCCAATATCCTGTCTGTTTTCGCGGAAAAAGAAAAAGGGCTGACTCATTACAATGTGAGTCAGCCAATTCCCTATCACTTAAATTACAGTCCGAAATAAGCAACTGCAATGGTCAATACGAAAAATAGTACAGAAAGGACAACTGTGATTCTGTGAAGAACCAAGTCCAGCCCGCGGGCTTTTTGCTTCCCGAATAGTTGTTCAGCCCCTCCGGAAATCGCACCTGACAAACCTGCGCTCTTCCCTGACTGCAACAGAACAACAACGATTAAGCCAATTGCATCAATGATCAGTAGAACCATTAACAAAGTATGCACGAATGACGCCTCCTGAAACGAACATAGTAATAGCTTAATCTTAACATACTGACAAATGATGGGCAATAACAAATGAAAATGGTGGAAAGTGAGTGTTGTGTGCCTTTGGTGAATATCGGCGCCAGCCGGACAAATTAGGGTTGGTTTTTGCTCTTGGCGGGTGCGAGCGGCGAGGGCTCGCCGACGGTTTGCTCCGAACTTTCGGGGTTGACCAACGAACTTTTGCGGTTTACCGCTAAACTTTCTTGGCCAACCGCCGCACTTTTCTGACTAACCCCTCAACTTTTTGTCCTAACCGCTCAACTCTCCTTTTTTTGAAATGGATCTTAGTACATTTCGCAATCCAGGCTCTGCTTTTGCCGAATATCGGCGCCAGCCGTTCAAATTAGGGGTTGTTTTCTGCTCTTTATGGAGACTACGGCGGTTTAATCAAACGTTTGATTAACGATCATTCGACAAAATCCGGCCCCCCCATGCCCCATCAACAGCCGATTTCGCGGCGTCCCCGTCACGTACCATCTCCTGTCAAACCACATCAAAAAAACCGGCCCCCATAAGGAAGCCGGTTCTCATCATAAACTTAAAATTAGCGCTTAACGTTGTAGAATGTTTTTACGCCAAGGTATTGTGCCAAGTCAGCCAATTCGTCTTCGATGCGAAGAAGTTGGTTGTATTTCGCTACACGGTCCGTACGGGATGGTGCACCTGTTTTGATTTGGCCAGCGTTTGTTGCTACTGCGATGTCAGCGATTGTGCTGTCTTCTGTTTCACCTGAACGGTGGGAGATAACTGCAGTGTAGCCTGCGCGCTTCGCCATTTCGATAGCATCGAATGTTTCAGTCAATGTACCGATTTGGTTCACTTTGATCAAGATGGAGTTTCCTACACCTTGCTCGATTCCTTGAGACAATTTGCGAGTGTTTGTTACGAACAAGTCATCGCCGACTAATTGAACTTTTTTGCCAAGGCGTTCAGTCAATAGTTTGTGGCCATCCCAGTCGTTTTCATCCAAACCGTCTTCGATGGAGATGATTGGGTATTTAGAAGCCATTTCTTCGTACCAGTCTACCATTTCAGCAGATGTAAGGACTTTGCCTTCGCCAGCTAGATGGTATTTGCCGTCTTCTTTATTGTAGAACTCAGAAGATGCTGCATCCATTGCAAGCATAACTTCTTCGCCTGGCTTGTAGCCAGCTTTTTCGATTGCTTCGATGATTGTTTGAAGAGCTTCTTCGTTAGAACCAAGGTTTGGAGCGAATCCGCCTTCGTCGCCTACAGCAGTGTTAAGGCCTTTGCCTTTTAATACAGCTTTAAGGTTATGGAAGATTTCAGCACCCATACGGACTGCTTCTTTGAAGTTTTCAGCTCCTACAGGCATGATCATGAATTCTTGGATATCTACGTTGTTGTCTGCATGCTCACCGCCGTTGATGATGTTCATCATTGGAACTGGAAGCTGCTTCGCGTTGAATCCGCCAAGGTATTGGTATAAAGGCACTCCAAGGAAGTCTGCTGCTGCACGAGCTGCTGCCATGGATACACCAAGGATTGCGTTTGCACCCAATTTTCCTTTGTTTTCAGTACCGTCAAGCTCGATCAACGCACGGTCGATTCCTACTTGGTCAGTAATATCAAAGCCGATAAGCTCAGGAGCGATAACTTCGTTTACGTTTTCTACTGCTTTCAAAACACCTTTTCCTAAGAAACGGTTTTTGTCGCCGTCGCGAAGCTCAACTGCTTCGTATTCACCAGTAGAAGCACCGGATGGCACCATTGCGCGTCCGAAAGCACCGGACATTGTCAAAATTTCTACTTCAACTGTTGGGTTACCGCGGGAATCTAATACTTCACGAGCATAAATCTGTTCAATGTATGGCATGTAAAATCTCTCCTTTTAAATGGGGGTTATTTTTTCAAAAGTGATTGTCCTGTCATTTCTTCTGGCTGCTGAACATTCAGCAATTCAAGCATGGTTGGAGCTAAATCTCCAAGTTTACCGCCTTCACGAACCTCTACTCCCTCTTTTGTCACGATGACAGGGACAGGGTTTGTTGTATGGGCAGTCATTGGATCGCCTTCGAGTGTCACCACTTCATCAGCATTTCCGTGGTCGGCTGTGATGATGGCTGAGCCGCCTTTTTTGATGATCAAATCAACAATTTCGCCAAGGCACTCATCTACGGTTTCGATGGCTTTCACAGTCGGTTCAAGTTTCCCTGAGTGGCCGACCATGTCCGGATTGGCAAAGTTAAGGATGATCGCGTCGAAATTATCGTTTTCGATTTCCTTCACCAATGCATCTTTGACTTCGTAGGCACTCATTTCAGGCTTCAAGTCATACGTTGCAACTTTTGGTGAATCGATCAGGATTCTTTCTTCGCCTGGGAATTTCTCTTCGCGTCCGCCGCTCATGAAGAACGTGACGTGAGGATATTTTTCCGTTTCCGCGATTCGGAGCTGCTTCAATCCATTTTGAGAAAGAACTTCTCCTAAGGTATTATCCAAGTTTGCCGGTTTAAATGCAACTAATCCGTCGACTGTTTCACTGAAGTGGGTCAAGCAGACGAAGAACAAGTTCTTAGGATGCTTAGGACCGCGGTCAAATGAACGGAAGTCTTTGTTTGTAAATGTATTGGAGATTTGGATCGCACGGTCAGGACGGAAGTTGTAGAAAATCACAGCATCGTCATCCTGGATGGTTGCGACTGGCTCACCGTTTTCCTTTGTCAAAACAGAAGGAAGAACGAATTCGTCATGGATTTCGTTTGCGTAGGAGTCATCTACCAACTCAATCGGATCTTTATAGGCTGGACCTTCACCGTAGACCATGGAACGGTAGGATTTCTCTACACGCTCCCAGCGCTTGTCGCGGTCCATGGAATAGTAGCGGCCAGACAATGTAGCGAACTCGCCGACACCATACTCTTCGAATTTCGCCTGAGTCTGTTCGATGTATTTCTTCGCTGTCTTCGGACCAACATCGCGGCCGTCAAGGAAGCCGTGTACATAGACTTTATCGACGCCTTCTTTCGCTGCAAGCCTTAATAAGGCAAACATGTGGTCGATGTGGCTGTGCACACCGCCATCAGATAGGAGGCCCATCAAATGAAGGCTTGTTCCTTTTTCCTTCACATGCTTGATGGCATCAAGGAATGTTTGGTTTTCTTCAAACTCGCCTTCACGGATTGCAAGGTTTACCCGTGTCAAACTTTGATAGACGATGCGTCCTGCACCGATATTCAAATGTCCGACTTCGGAGTTCCCCATTTGCCCTTCAGGAAGTCCTACCGCTTCACCTGAAGCTGTAAGCATGTTGTGGGGATATTGGCTCCAATAGCGGTCAAAGTTCGGCTTGTTGGCGTGTGCCACTGCGTTTCCTTTGGATTCTTCACGGAAAGCAAATCCGTCAAGAATGATTAAAGCAACTGGAGATTTACTCATTCTTACCAGCCTCCAATAATTGAAGGAAGGATTGAGGCTCAAGGCTCGCTCCACCCACTAAAGCACCATCGATATCAGTTTGCGCCATGTATTCTTTGATGTTGCCAGGCTTCACGCTTCCGCCGTATTGGATGCGTACAGCTTCTGCAGCATCGCTTGAGAAGCTTTCTGCAACGACTTGGCGGATATGTGAGCAGACTTCGTTGGCATCTTCAGATGTAGAAGATTTGCCTGTACCGATTGCCCAAATTGGTTCGTAGGCAATGACTGTTTGCTTCACTTGCTCTTCGGAAAGACCGTTCAATGCAGCTTTCACTTGAGCTCCGACCAATTCTTTTGTTTTATTTTCTTCACGCTGTTCCAATGTTTCACCCACGCATACGATTGGAGTCAAATCATATTGGAACGCAGCCAAAGTCTTTTTATTTACTGTTTCATCCGTTTCATTGAACATTTCACGGCGTTCAGAGTGACCGATGATGACATATTTCACGCCAAGATCCTGCAGTGCTTTCGGGCTGATCTCGCCTGTGAATGCCCCGTTTTCTTCAAAGTGCATCGTTTGTGCACCGATTTCTACAGGATAGTCTTTTGTCACTTCAACAAGTTTTTCCAAGAACAAAGCTGGAGCACAAATGACTGTGTCAATGCTGTCAGCAGATGGAACAAGTCCTTTTACTTCTTCAGCAAAAGCTTTTGCTTCGGATAATGTTTTATGCATTTTCCAGTTTCCTGCGATGATTGGTTTGCGCATTGCGAAATCATCCTTTCTATTATGGTCTTATTTATCGTCTAAAGCTGCAACGCCAGGAAGCGTTTTGCCTTCCATAAATTCCAATGATGCACCGCCGCCGGTAGAAATGTGGCTCATTTGGTCAGCTAGGTTGAATTTTTCAACTGCAGCTGCGGAATCTCCGCCGCCGATGACAGAATATGTATCTTTTGCATCTGCCAATGCTTGAGCGACTGCTTTCGTTCCGTTTGCGAATGCATCCAATTCGAATACGCCCATCGGTCCGTTCCAAATGACAAGCTTGGAGTTTTTGATGACATCTGTATAAACTTCTCTTGTTTTCGGTCCGATATCCAATGCTTCCCAGTCAGAAGGGATTTCATTGATGGCAACTGTCTTTTTGTTTGCATCCTCTGAGAAGTCGTCTGCTACGACAACATCAACAGGCATGTAGAATTTAACGCCTTTTTCTTTTGCCTTTTCCATGAAGGATTTAGCAAGATCTATTTTATCTTCTTCTAATAGAGATTTCCCGACTTCGTGGCCTTGTGCTTTTACGAATGTATAAGCCAAGCCGCCGCCGATGATCAAGTTATCTACTTTTTCCAATAGGTTATCGATGACGCCGATTTTATCTTTTACTTTTGCTCCGCCAATGATGGCTGTGAAAGGACGATCAGGGTTCGAAAGAGCTTTTCCAAGCACTTGAAGTTCTTTTTCCATCAATAGGCCGGCTGCTGAAGGAAGGTGCTGGGCAATCCCTTCTGTAGAAGCATGTGCACGGTGAGCTGCACCGAATGCATCGTTGACATAGACATCTGCCAATGCAGCAAATTCTTTTGCCAATTCAGGATCATTCTTTTCTTCGCCAGGGTAGAAACGTACGTTTTCCAACAACAGAACGTCGCCTTCATTCATCTCGGCGATTTGAGATTGAACAGCATCTCCATAAGCTTCATCCGCTTTTTTCACGTCTTTGCCCATAAGCTCGCTAAGGCGCTTCGCTACAGGAGTCAAACGGAGCTCTTCATTTACTTGTCCCTTCGGACGTCCTAAATGGCTCGCAAGAATAACCTTTGCACCTTGATCTGCAAGGTATTGAATCGTTGGAAGAGCAGCGCGGACCCTTGTATCATCGGTCACATTTCCATCTTTCATCGGAACGTTGAAATCGACGCGGCAAAATACGCGTTTTCCTTTTACATCAATATCTTTCACTGATTTTTTATTCATTGCTTAAGGACCTCCTTGAGTAGGTAGTTAAAATGGGAAAAAGGAGAGTGGGGAATCCTCCCCGCTCCCCTTTCATCCCTTTTATTATAGATGGTGGGCAAACATTTATCCATTTATAAGCGGATAAATGATGTCACATTTCATCAATTAGCATAACACTTTCGGGTTAAGCTGATACTTTATTGATTAAAGTCCTTGTTTTGCAATGTAAGAAACTAGGTCTACTACACGGTTAGAGTATCCAGTTTCGTTGTCATACCAAGAAAGAACTTTTACCATGTTGTCTTCAAGAACCATAGTGGACAAAGCATCGATAGTAGAAGATGCAGTGTTTCCGTTATAGTCGATGGATACAAGCGGCTCATCGCTGTATGCAAGGATTCCTTTAAGATCGCCTTCAGCTGCTTCTTTGAAAGCTGCATTGATTTCGTCAGCAGTTACGTTTTTATCCAACTCAGCAACCAAGTCTACTACAGAAACGTTTGGAGTTGGTACACGCATAGCCATACCGTTCAATTTGCCTTTAAGTTCAGGCAATACTAGAGATACTGCTTTCGCTGCACCAGTAGTAGTCGGGATGATGTTTTCTGCTGCTGCACGGGAACGACGGTAGTCTTTGTGCGGCAAGTCAAGGATTTGCTGATCGTTAGTGTATGAGTGAACAGTTGTCATCATACCGCGTTTGATGCCGAATTTTTCGTTCAATACTTTTGCAAATGGTGCAAGGCAGTTAGTCGTACAAGAAGCGTTAGAGATTACATGGTGGCTTCCTGCATCGTATTTGTCTTCATTAACACCCATAACAACAGTGATATCTTCGTTTGAAGCTGGTGCAGAGATGATAACTTTTTTAGCGCCTGCATCAAGGTGCTTCGCTGCATCTGCACGGTTTGTGAAGCGTCCAGTAGATTCTACTACTACTTCTACTCCAAGATCTCCCCAGCCAAGTTGTGCTGGATCGCGTTCAGCAAGAACTTTGATTTTTTTGTCGCCTACGATTAGGTAGTCGCCTTCAGCTGTTACTTTTTCAGAAAGCTTTCCATGAACTGTATCATATTGAAGCAAGTGAGCAAGCATATTTGCATCAGTCAAGTCGTTGACTGCCACTACCTCTACATCCGGGTTGTTTAAGCTAGCGCGGAATACGTTGCGTCCGATACGTCCAAATCCATTGATACCAATTTTAGTTGCCATGAAAATTTCCTCCTTAAAATATGTTAAGTATGTGTGAAATCTATTTAATCTATTTCAAAAGGGATTCACCCTTTTAAAAGCTCTTTCGCAGCGCCTTCATCTGTAATGAGGACAGATGCATGCGGTGCTCCTTTTAAGTATGCCTGAATGGCCTTAGCTTTTGATTTGCCTCCTGCCACTGCAATGACATGCTCGATTTTTTCAAGATCTTTCAGCTGGAGTCCGATGGTCATCACTTTGTGGACCACTTCTCCCTCTTGATTGAAGTAATACCCGAACGCTTCGCCGACTGCATTGGATTCAATGATCTCATCCATTGTTTCTGGCGGCGTCTTCCTTCTTTCAGCCATAGTAATAGCATCGCCAATTCCATGTAAAACCATGTTGGCTGATGAAATTAAATTTAGGACATCTTTAATGGCCGGCTCTGTCAAAAAGGATTTGTATACTTCCTTGCTTACTTGATCCGGTACATATAATACCCTGTGTCTGGCTCTTGTGTTTTCAGCCATTTTGGCGCAAATGGTATTGGCTTGATTATTTACATCTTCGCCAATCCCGCCCCTGGCCGGAACAAACAACAATTCTGAACTGGCAAAATCGGGTGTGAGCGTTTCAGCAACGGCTGCCATGGTGGTCCCGCCTGTTACAGCGATGATATTTTTTCCAATCAGGCGCTCTTTCATACTCTCAGAACAAGCTCTTCCTAATTCTTCTTTTACCCATGGGGTGCTGTCGCTGTCTCCGGGAACGATGACGACATCTTGAAGATTCATTCGCTTCTTCAACATTGCCTCCATTTCGTCTATACCCGATATCTCCCTCATCATGCCTTCCATTTCTTCCAGAATCATTTTTCCATCGAAAGTCGCGGTCATTCCGGACGCCTTTACATCAATCAAATTTTGATCTTTCAAAAATTCGACTTCTGCCCTCAGCACTCTTTCTGTCAAACCGAGCGTCTGAGCAAGGCTCCGTCTGCCTACCGGCTCCATAAAATGGATCGTTCTCAAGATGTGATAGCGTTTTTGCATAATGGATAGCAGGTCAGGCAATAATCTTTTTTGTATATCGATTAACGAATGCATTCACTAACTCCTTCATTTTCGATATTTCTTGATCAGTGGTTGGACTGTATATGTCCCGGTCAGACATATTATGTCCCACTTGATTCAAAAAAATATATCCCTGCTACAATTTACATTCTAACAGGGACGAAAACGCAATTCAACTAGGAAACCTCAAGATTTTTCATGTAAGCGGTTGCTTATCTCAAAAGGGTCAATTTGCCCATATTGAACGACTTCCCCATCCAATTCCACAACAGGAATCATCAATCCGAACCGCTCTGTCAGTTCATCACTTTCATCAATGTCGACCTCTACAATCTCCACATCCTCATGAAGATCTGCCACCAAGAGGAGCATTTCTTTCGCATCCCTGCATAAGGAACATTGATTTCTTGTATAAAAAATTAATTTCTTCACGGCTTTTCATTCCTTCTACTCATCAAATCGTTTCCGCTTGGAAGAAGCCGGGATTTGAAGCTGATCTCTATATTTCGCCACAGTCCTCCGAGACACCTTCAGCCCTTCTTCTTTTAAGCGGTCGGCAATCGCCTGGTCGGAAATGGGCGATTTTTTTTCCTCTCCATCAATCCATTCCTGAATGAGGTTTTTGACGGTGCTCGACGATGCATCCCCATCCTCATTTGTGGCGATTCCACTGGAAAAGAACGATTTCAATTCAAACGTCCCATAAGGCGTCTGGATATATTTCTCCCGTACTGCCCTGCTGACAGTGGACTCATGGACTTCAATCTCTTCCGCCACCTGCTTCATGGTGAGCGGCTTTAAATGCCTCGGACCTTTCAAGAAAAATTCGGTTTGAAGTTCGATCAGGGCTGTGCCTACCTTCAAAATCGTTTCCTGCCTTTGATATAGGCTCCTCATCAGAAACTGGTATTCCTGAAATTTATCCTTCAAAAAAGATTTTACACCTTTGTCCTTATACTTTTCCATTTCATCATAGTACTCTTTCTGGAAAATTAACTGAGGAATCGATGAATCGTGATGCCTCAATTGGATCTGCCCTTCCTTCACTTCTACGATCAATTCCGGAATGATATAGATGGACGATTGAGTCCCATATTCTGCTGCCGGCCTCGGCGTCAATGTTTGAATGAAATCGGAGACTGCCTGGATTTCTTTTAAACTGCAAGAAAGCTTCGAGGCGATGTCCTTCCACTTCCGATCAGCGAATTCCTGAAAGTGATGCAGCAAGATTTTCTCTGTCCATTGAGGGGCATCTTCTCTTCTCATCACCTGCAGCAGCAGGCATTCCTGAAGATTCCTCGCCCCTACACCTGCAGGATCAAGGCTCTGTATTTGTGTGAGAAGCTTTTCTACTTCCTCCACTGGTGCAGCTGCTTCACGGGCTATTTCATCTGTAGAAGCAGTCAGATACCCATTGGCATCCAAATTATATAATAGAAGATCAAAAATCTGTTTTTCTTCAAATGTCAGCGTTTTCATAATTAACTGTGAAAAAAGATGTTCTTGCAGGGTATCCGGCTTCTGTGCCACGCGTTCGAGCCATTCCTGCTTCGTTTTATTTGGTTGTGCGATTCGATTCGTTCTGATGCGGTCGGAGCGGGGGTCCATCAGCTGAACGTTCGGGGATTCCAGTCCGATCAACGGATTCTCCATCACCTTTTGTTCAAGGAACGAAAAAAGCTCCTGTGTGGAATACTGCAGAAGCGCAATCGCCTGAGACAATTCCTGCGTCATATTCAGCTTCAGCGACTGCTGCTGCCACAAACCTGCTTTCAAATTCATCTACTTCACCCCATCTTCCATTTTACAATAGTTCTTGGGATGTATGAATGGAAAATATGTGGAAAGATCAATGTGGTAAAATTTAAAAGAATACCAAAATTGCGTAGATAATGAAGATATGTAGGTGAATAGCATTGAATAAAGTAATTGATAAATTAAGAGAAATAGAAATTGGAGAAATCGGTATAGTAGTATTTTCTACTAAAGAACAGAACTATGCAGCTTCTTTTAATAGCAGCCTCTTAGTCCCGCTGGCATCAGCAGCAAAAACAGCAATAGGCTTTTGTGTGGCAAAATGGGTCGAAGAAGGATTGGTCAAGTGGGATGACATAGTGGAAGAAGTATCATTTAACCCAAATGAAGACAGCAAGGAGCTTTATCCTCATTTTCAAAAAAGAACCTCTCTTCCTTTACGGGAGGCAGTGGAAGTGATGATCGCTTGCCACGATAGCTATGTGGCTAAATGTGTAGTGAATTTTTGCGGCGGATGGGAAAAAGTAAATGAAACCATTCAAACCTATTATCCTTCCATACATGTGACTGAAAATCCAAGAGATGTTCTAAATAAGGGCCAGCTCGATCAAATGCTCGCCGTAATGATAGACATCTATGAAGGATACAAGAAACAGCCTCTCATATGGACTCCGATCATAAATGGGCTGGTGAGGCAAAAGGGAGACATTGCTGATATCCCAACACACCACCTAAACCATATGACAGGCGGCTTAGGAACTGCTTCAATTGATATTGGAATACTAGGCGACTTCAATGAGGATCCTTATATATTTGCTCTGGGGGCTGTTAACTTGCCTAATCGGTTTGAGAACCATGATGCAGATAACAAGATGATGGAGGGTATGGGGTTGCTTTACAAATCTATATAACAATAGTGAAACTGACTAAACTAAATACCTTAGGAGCTAAAGTCCTTCCTTTACTACATCTCGAATATCAACCAGATAAACATCCTTTTTAGACACTAAAAACAGCCTGTGCTTCCGTCCTACTGCAAATTCATAGTGAATAACCTCATTGATTTCATTCACAGGAAGATAGCTGTGAACTGCCCCAGTTTGTAATGAATAATGGTGAATTTGTCCTTTATCCATATAGCCATGTGCAAATAGGATATGTTCTTTCCATATTGAGAAAGCGTGACTTCCTACGATTGGAGGCTCATTCATTTGTTTCTGGTTGAACAATTCAAAATCGGTCTTGTTATGTAGCGCCAGAAGAGGAAAATCCAAATAATAATATAAATAAATAGTATTATTTGAGCAGACATTCATAGCATAACAATCATCGATGAAAGGAATTGTATTATTAGTAGGGTTTTGGGTAAATTTCGCAAAATCAAATAATGGGGTTCCTTCGCTGTCAAAGCAAAGCAATCCACTTTTTCCGATAGATTTACCAAAGACTCCTTCATCAAAATAGCTGGTCCAAATATCGCCATTCTTGCTAGTTTGGACATCGCTAATCCCATCACCCATATTAAAGGAATTGATTAAATTTGAATTCTTATCGTAAATAAATCCATTATGCATTCTATCACTATTTACTCGGGGACTTACAAGCAACCAATAATCCCCTAAAGGCTGCGCATAGCTGAAAGACTTTTTTGCAGGAGGAAAGATTATTTCCTCTACTCCCCCTTCTGTTACATGAAAAATGGAGTAATTGTATATTCCGGACTCATTAGTCTTTGTTAGCAGGATCAAATTCCCATCATAATCAACACACAAATTAAAATCGTCATATTTCCCCGCTATTCTATCAATATTACATTTATGAGTTGCTGGTAGATGGTTCACGATCGATCACCTATTTCTAAAGAAGTTGAGATAAAAATAGTACAATATTTGTAAAGTGCTTTCTTAATACTATTAAGAAATCTTATTTTGTTTAAAAAGATAAACAACACCCATTATAAAAATTATGATTAAAGGAAAAACCATACTAAAGTTAAGATATTTATACCAATGTGTATAATATTCACCTTCTAGTTTATCCACATATGAAATCAAGCTGCACATAGCAATTAAGATCGATAAGCCAGCTAAACCAATTGATATAATAATGAAACCTGCTAACTTCATATTCCCCCTCCTATATTTATCGCTAGTTAATTTTATTTCAGCGATTTGTAAATATTACCCATGCCAATATTCATAGTATACTACTTTATCAGGAAGAGCAGGTGCATAATCAGTTTTTCCTTGATACCTTTTGGTTGATACTCAATTTTCAATTGAAACAAAAAAAGACCCCATGTCTGCTGATTAACTCAACAAACATAAGGTCTTTGGTACGCCCTCGGCAGGAATCGAACCCACATCTCAAGAACCGGAATCTTACGTGCTATCCGTTGCACCACGAGGGCATGTCTAAAACGTCATGCTTTAATATTATAATTCAGAAAATGCCCCATTGCAACCTGTTTTCCTGTTTAAAAAAATCATGGCCAGGGTATGATGGATAAGGAGTTTTCAATTTTGATCCACGCATAGGAGAAAAGCATCACGTATGGAAATAAGGGATGAAACCACTTCCAAATTGTCGAAAAAAACAGGAGTGTTTCGTTTGACCTTAATTGACCATCAGTGTATGATTACAGTACATAAGTTTTACAGCTGAGGAAAAATATTTTCCTTCAGTGGATTGTATACTAAAGGAGGAACTTACATGAATTTAATTCCTACGGTTATTGAGCAGACAAACCGCGGTGAACGCGCGTATGACATTTATTCCCGTCTTTTGAAAGACCGCATCATCATGCTTGGAAGCGCGATCGATGATAACGTAGCTAACTCCATTGTAGCACAGCTGCTATTCTTGGAAGCTGAAAACCCTGAGAAAGACATTTCCATCTACATCAACAGCCCTGGCGGAAGCATCACTGCTGGTATGGCGATCTACGATACAATGCAATTCATCAAACCAAAAGTATCCACGATCTGTATCGGTATGGCCGCTTCTATGGGAGCATTCCTTTTAGCCGCTGGTGAAAAAGGCAAGCGCTATGCATTGCCAAATGCTGAAGTCATGATCCATCAGCCACTTGGCGGTGCACAAGGGCAAGCGACTGAAATCGAAATCGCTGCGAAGCGCATCCTTTTCCTTCGCGAAAAATTGAACCAAATCCTTTCAGACCGCACTGGCCAGCCGCTTGATGTCATCTCAAAAGATACAGACCGCGATAACTTCATGACTGCTGAAAGAGCGAAAGAATATGGTTTGATCGATCAAATTATTACACGCAACGAAATGGACACCAAAAAATAATTAATTGCTGTAAGGACCGCCCCACTTGTTGGGACGGTCCTTTTTAATGTCTTCGTAAAAGTATATTGACATCCAAAACCCAATTCATTAATATATTGATAATTACCAAATAAAAGCATTGAAGAGAAAAAGTAAAATGATCTTGTTTTTCACCAGAGAGCTTCGGCAGCTGAAAAGAAGCAAAAACAGTCATTTGAACAATGGTCTCTGAGCTTCGTACTGAACGTACTTTTGTATAAGTAGGATACGACGGGATTTGGCACTCGTTATTAATGCCACAGTATAAGAGTTGCATCAAAAACTCCGTACTTGTCGAGGCAGATGGTGTGAACCATTTGCGAATTAAGGTGGTACCGCGTGGATATTCAAACCCCGCCCTTAGCTATTACAGTTAAGGCGGGTTTTTTTGTATTTTCAAAAATAAATTCTGGGGGTTTTATTGATGAGTATTTTTATTGGGGGAGCATGGGCGTATGCCAACGGCTCACTGCATTTAGGCCACATTTCAAGTTTATTGTCCGGGGATATCCTGGCTAGATACTATCGGCAAAAGGGAGAAGATGTTCTTTATGTATCAGGGAGTGACTGCAATGGGACACCGATTACTGTCCGAGCAAGACAGGAAGGCGTCGCACCAAATGTGATTGCGGACCGCTACCATAGTGAATTTGAAGATTGCTTCTCAAGTCTGGGGTTTTCCTATGATGTCTATACGAGGACGGATACGGAGCACCACCACCGCCATGTGCAAGAGATTTTCTTAGAATTACTGGAGAAAGGATTGATCTATAAAAAAGAAAGCGAGCAAACCTACTGCGACCATTGCGAGCAGTTTTTGCCTGACCGCTATGTGGAAGGAATCTGCCCCGTTTGCAAGAAACCTTCCCGAGGGGATCAATGCGACAACTGCTCAACCATCCTCGAACCGCTGGAACTGTTAGAGAGAAAATGCAAGATTTGCGGCCACGAACCTACAACACGGTCCACGGAGCATTTTTACTTCTCCCTAAGCTCTTTTCAAAATGTCCTGGAAACCTACACGCAGGAAGCAGACGACAACAATCGATGGCGGGACAACGCCATTTCGCTTACGAAGCGCTACCTCAAGGAAGGGCTGCAGGACCGAGCTGTTTCAAGGGATCTCCCGATTGGGGTCAGTGTCCCCGTTGAAGGATATGAGGAAAAGAAAATCTATGTATGGATTGAAGCAGTCTCAGGGTATTACACAGCAAGCAGGCTTAGGGCTGAACAGACGGGACAGGATGATTTCGCATTTTGGAATGCCTCCACTCGCTCCTATTACGTTCACGGGAAAGACAACATCCCTTTCCATTCGATTATTTGGCCCGCAATCCTTGCAGGTCTTGAGAAAGAACCATTGCCGACGCATATCGTTTCAAATGAGTATTTGACGCTGGAAAAGAAGAAGTTATCGACAAGCAAGAACTGGGCAGTCTGGGTTCCGGATATTTTAGAAAGATATGATCCCGACTCCATCCGGTACTTCCTGACAATTAACGCTCCAGAGAACAGGGATGCGGATTTTTCCTGGAAAGAATTCATCTACAGCCATAACAGCGAACTGTTGGGAGCATACGGAAACTTCGTCAACCGGACATTGAAGTTTATCGAAAAGTCGTTTGACGGCGTAATTCCTGACAATAACATCACTTCTTCCATTCAGGAGAAAGTTTCTGAATTATACGAAGAGGTGGGCCGCTGTATCGAAACGACAGCCTTCAAACAAGGATTGGAGAAATCATTCGAACTCGTCCGTTTTTCAAATAAATATTTTGATGAGCGGCAGCCGTGGACCCAGGTTAAGGATGATCCAGAGGAATGCCGCCAAACCTTGGCAGACTGCGTTTATCTTATTGCTAATTTAGCAAACATCCTGACTCCTTTCCTTCCTTTTTCAAGCGAAAAAGTTAAGAAGCTTATCCGTGCTGAAGTCACCGGATGGAATCCATTCGTGATAAACTCGCAGACACTCTCAAAAGTAGAGCCGCTGTTTGAGCGGATTGATACAGCTAGAATAGACGAAGAACTTGCCAGATTAAATGAGCAATTATTGAAATAATGAAAAAACCCTTTCTTGTCCGAAAGGGTTTTCATTTTGTCCTATTATTAATTTTCGTCTTCTACGAATCGGACCAAGCGCTCAACTGCATCTGCCTCATCGCTTCCGTCAGCACTCAATGTGATGACAGCTCCTGCATTAACAGCAAGGCTCATCAATCCCATGATGCTCTTTGCGTTAACCTTTTTATTGTCTTTTGCCAGGAAGATTTCCGAACTGAATCGGTTGGCTTCCTGGACAAACAGCGCTGCAGGACGCGCCTGCAGGCCGGATTTCAATTTGACTTCCACTGTTTTTTCAATCATAACAATTCCTCCCCATCGTTTCCCTTTGTTTTTATATTCAAGTTAACGCTTTGCTGATACAGATTCCCCTGCGCGCAGTTTTTCTGCGATCTCATCAATCTTGCGCAGCCTATGGTTGATGCCGGATTTACTGATGGTCCCCCCGGAGACCATTTCTCCAAGCTCCTTCAGGGTGACATCCTGATAGTTGACGCGAAGCTCGGCAATCTCCCTTAATTTATCAGGAAGGATTTGTAGTCCGACGGTCCTGTCGATGAACTGGATATTTTCCACTTGCCTTAGTGCCGCTCCGATCGTCTTATTCAGATTGGCTGTTTCGCAGTTTACAAGGCGGTTCACTGAATTCCTCATATCCCTGACAATCCTTACATCCTCAAAGCGGAGCAAAGCATTGTGGGCACCGACGATATTCAGAAACTCCGTGATCTTTTCTGCTTCTTTTAAATAAGTAATGAATCCTTTTTTTCTCTCAAGCGTTTTGCTGTTCAAGCCGAAGCTGTTCATCAGCTCGCTCAGCGAATCGTTATGTTCACTGTATAAAGAAAAAATCTCAAGGTGATAGGAAGATGTCTCCGGGTTGTTGACCGATCCCCCTGCCAGAAAAGCCCCTCTCAAATAGGAACGCTTGCAGCATTTCTTTTTAATCAGGTCTGGGGAAATATCATGTACAAAGGAAAACCCTTCACCTAAGATCTTCAAGTCTTCCAGTATTTCTTTGGCTCCATCCTTGATGCGTACAATGTATACATTGTTTTTCTTGAGCCTCATTTTTTTCCGTACCAGCAATTCAACCGTCACTTCATAATTTTTCTTTATCAAAATATAAATGCGGCGTGCAATTGCTGCGTTTTCTGTCTGGATATTCAGCACCAGAAGCCGGTTGGAAAATGACAGCGAGCCATTCATCCGGATCAGTGCTGACAGCTCTGCTTTTGCACAGCAATCCTTCACTTCAATATTCGTCAATTCTTTCTTCGTTTCGGATGCAAATGACATCTCCTCACCTCCTCTTTCCAAACAACCGCTTGCACAACCATATTATGGGTGGGCAATAGATTGCTGTTCATCCTCCAGCAAGGAGTAAATGATTTTTGCTACTTTTTCTGTATCATGACGAATGACATCGTCTGTATAAGAAATGATGCGGTCATAGATTACATTCAAGCCCATTTTCATGAGTTTTTCCACATCATAGATGACAGGTTTGGCCTGCTCTTCCGTATAGCGGTTTTGAATGCTGGACGGAACGCCTTCGTTATTGACCAGGATCGTATCAATGAAACTACAGTTCATATGGTCATAGATGGCTTTCACATGGTCGCTCGCAGTGAAATTCAAGGTCTCGCCCGCCTGCGTCATCAGGTTGCATATATAGACCTTCTTTGCTTTCGAGCGGCAGACTTCTTCACCAAGTCCCGGGACAAGCAGGTTGGGAAGGATGCTCGTATACAGGCTTCCCGGCCCAATCACGATAATATCGGCCTGGCGGATGGCATCCAATGTTTCAGACAGCGGAAGGACATATTCCGGAGTCAAAAATACCCGGTCGATCCTCTTCCCTGCTTTAGGAATTTTGGATTCACCCTTAACGACAGTGCCGTCTTCCATGATCGCATTCAGTTCAACAGGCTGATTTGCTGCCGGCAGCACTTTCCCGCGCACTTTCAGGACCTTGCTCATTTCCTGGATCGCATGGACGAAATCTCCTGTGATGGATGTGAGGGCAGCAATGATCAAATTCCCAAGCGAATGTCCGGAAAGCTCATTGGATGTCCTGAACCGGTGCTGAAACATTTCTTCAATCAGCGGCTCTACATCCGATAGAGCTGCCAGTACATTACGGATATCTCCGGGTGGAGGAATTTCGAGATCCTCCCGCAGACGGCCGGAGCTCCCTCCGTCGTCCGCCACAGTTACGACTGCCGTGATATCTACGGGATATTTCTTCAAACCCCGTAAGAGGACGGGCAATCCTGTGCCGCCCCCGATAATCACCACTTTAGGCTGATTCTTTTTTTTCATGATGTCTGTCCCTTTCTCCTATCGATGTCACGATGAGAGATCCTTGTGTTGTAATCGCTCTGGAAGAAATGCCCGATATGCTCTGCCAATGCAACAGACCTGTGCTGGCCGCCTGTACAGCCGATGCCGACCACAAGCTGGGCCTTCCCTTCCCGCTTATAATGAGGAAGCATAAATCCTAATAAATCCGTCACTTTTTCAATGAACTTCTGGGTCTCCGTCCATTTAAGGACATAAGTGGAAACCTCTTCATCCAATCCCGTCTTCGGACGCATATGGTCTATATAATGAGGGTTTGGAAGAAATCGAACATCGAACACAAGATCTGCATCAATCGGAATTCCATGTTTGAACCCGAATGACATGACATTTACGGTGAAAATCGTCTTCTTGTCAGAAGAATATTCCGTTAAAATCTTTTCACGGAGCTCACGAGGCTTCATGACAGATGTATTGTAGATTGTTTGAGCTCTCCCTTTTAATTCCTCCAAGAGATCTCTTTCCTGCTTGATGCCTTCTAAAGGCAGCCCGGATGGAGCAAGAGGATGGGATCTTCGCGTTTCTTTATATCTTCTGACTAAAGAAGAATCATCCGCTTCAAGGAAAAGGATCTGTGGTGCAACCCATGAAGTCTCCGCCAAATCATCAAGCGCCTTGAACAGGTGGTCGAAAAACTCGCGCCCCCTTAAATCCATGACAAGCGCCACTTTATTCATTTTATTGCCCGATTCTTTCATGAGTTCCAAAAACTTCGGCAAGAGGGTCGGCGGAAGGTTATCCACGCAGAAAAACCCTAAGTCTTCAAAACTTTGAATCGCCACCGTTTTTCCCGCACCCGACATTCCCGTGATGATGACTAATTGCACATCATTGGCAGAAGCACCTGTATTCATGCTTATTCTCCCCCTCAAAACTTTTCTCTATCTATCCTTAGTTCGGATCCAGCCTGTATGAAATCAGCTTAAAATCCGGTGTATACGTAAATCTTCCATAGATCATTCCAGTTCCATGGATGCAGTAATCCAAAATATGAAAATCACCTTCAGCCATCGGGAGTTCCTTGATTGCCTCAATCGAGTGCCACTCAAGGGTACCTTCTTCGGACTGCTTCAGATTCACACCATCGCTCTCTTTTGCGAGGAACGTGAACATCATCCATTCCGATTTTATTTCATCCCCGTCTTTGATGACAAAGGTAAATATTCCTTTAACACTGGGGTTCTTTAAATAGACGCCTGTCTCTTCGCGGAATTCCCGGATGACAGAATCCTTGATAGTCTCCCCGGACTCCATTTTCCCTCCCGGAGCAACCCACCAGCCCCGGCTTGGTTTTTGCAATAACAATACTTGGTCCCCTTTTAAAAGGACACAATTGGTCACTCGCTGCATGAACTCACCTCAAAACCTGTTTTATCATATTGCCGTTCATCTATATCTATTCATTATACTATGTTTCATGGTCCTGCACAAAAGAGCTTTACCTGAAAAAAAGACAAAAAAAGAGCACAAGGATAAACCTTGTGCAAAAAAGGGATATATTAAAAAGGGGGTCAATTTCAATCTAGTTATAGTATACCCCACGATTATTGCAGGACTGTTACAGCATGGTTAAAACCCAATGACGAATTAGTAAAAAATGGACTTGACCTATGTCATATTTGAAATGGATAAGCTATCAGATCCGTGCAATCCCTTAATTACTTCGCCTTCAATTCCTCTATCAATTCCTCAACAAAATGCTGTGCGCTTTGAGCGGCGATGCTGCCGTCCCCTGTTGCTGTGACAATTTGGCGAAGCGTCTTCTCACGGACATCCCCGGCTGCAAAAATGCCTGGGACTTTCGTTTCCATGCGGTCATTCGTTTCAATGTATCCAGCCTCATTTGTAATCCCTAAGCCAGCAAAAGGTTTAGTCAATGGAACCATTCCGATGTAAATGAAAACACCGTCTGCTTTAAAGTCAACTTCTTCCCCATTTTCAGTGGAAACAAGCGTTACACTGCCGACTTTGCCGTTTTCTTCATTGATCTCTTTGATGGTATGATTCCAGATGAAATCGATCTTCTCGTTATCGAACGCGCGCTGCTGCAGGATTTTTTGTGCACGCAGCTCATCGCGGCGGTGAACGATGGTCACTTTATTCGCAAAGCGTGTCAAGTAGACTCCTTCTTCAACAGCGGAATCTCCTCCACCGATAACAACAAGGTTTTTGTTTTTAAAGAAAGCGCCGTCGCAGACTGCACAGTACGATACACCGCGTCCGCCCAATTCTTTTTCGCCTGGAACACCGATTTTTTTATATTCAGCACCCGGAGAAAGGATGACAGCACGTGCTTTATATTCCTTCGAACCCGCTTTTACGAGCTTATATTCTTTGCCATCGACGATTTCCTTGATATCGCCGTAAGCATATTCCGCACCGAATTTCTTCGCATGTTCAAACATTTTATTAGAAAGATCCGGACCAAGAATGTGGTCATATCCAGGATAGTTTTCCACTTCTTCCGTATTCGCCATTTGTCCGCCTGGAACGCCGCGTTCAATCATCAGCGTGCTCAAGTTGGCGCGTGAAGTATAAACTGCCGCCGTCATCCCTGCTGGGCCTGCTCCGACGATGATCACATCATAAATTTGTTCTTCACTCATTTTCAACACTCCTTGATTCCTCTATGTCCATGTATCACAATCCTAGTTCATAGGATGTAGTATTTCCTGTATAAACCTATCCTATAAGAGACGCCCATTTACGTCCAAAAATATGCTCAGCGAAGGTATTCCTCCAAAGCTTTCACATATTTCCTCAAAGTAGAGACTGAAATGCCAAAGGATTCCGCCAGATCTTTCTGGGGTTTCTTTGTATTACGAAGCTTTAGCCATAAGTATTCTACAGCCGCTGCACAACCATTAATATTCGAAAGCTCCACTTTTTGATTCAACATTTCTTGAAAAATCGAGAACCACATCAAGAAGAGTCCGGATTCCACCGGCCCCACAGGCTGATGCTTCTCGTAAAGCAGCTCAGCTGTATGATGGCCAACCCGTAAAAGTCCGGATAGCATATCCTTGCCTGCAGGCTTTTGAATGAAGGATAAATAGTTCATTTCCGCTGGAGAAAAATGAGTGAAGCTTCGGAATTCAGCATTAGACAAAATCGACGCCTGCTGCTTTGATACGGAAAGAAGGAACAAACCGAACCATCTTTCTTCCGCATAGGTGCTGCTCATTTTCTTCAACAATGAACTCGTATGGTCTTCATATCCGATTTCTTGGCTTTTTTCCGTATTCCAAGGTTCAAGCCCCTCTTTTTCCGGATTGAACTCAAGGACGATCTCCCATGCGGAATGCGCCGTTTTTGGGTGCCCCGTATGGTACGCCGCTTGAGACAGCCAATAATAGAATCCAGGATCCCCTTCGAATCCGACTTTTTGCAGCTTTTTCAGCCAAAAATAAGATTCTTCATACAATCCCAGCAAGGCAAATGTTGCACCAAGCTTATATTGGTGTTCCTGCATCATCGGCTTCACTTTCGTTAAACCGTCCACGATTTTCTCCAACTCGTCCCGTCGTCTCTGATAATACATAAAGACGGCCAAATTGCATAAAGCATGCAGGTTCCCCGGGCTTTTTTCTAAAACTTCTTCTAACACTTCAGATGTTTTATCCATTTCCCCCAGATAGAAATAGGCAAGGGCAAGATTATTGTAGGCAGACCAAAATTCAGGATAGGTCTCCACAACCTCCTGAAGAAGTTCAACCGCCCGTTGAAAATTCCCGGATTCCAAAAGATTGCGCGCCTCTTCCTGCTTCAGGATGAGTTCATCCTGCTCATGAAGGGAGTCGATCACTTCTTCTGCATCCATGCTGATCAATTCGATCAAGTCTTCGGCATCCTCAACAAACTCTCCGTCCTCATCCTTCTCTAAATATAGAACAGAATATTTATAGGCTTCTTTAAAGAACCCGATATGTGCATAATTGTTCGCCAAAAAATAATGGCACTCCGTCATATATGGATCTATTTCAACTGTTTGATGCAATAGATCATTGGACTCGCGGTACTCCCCGATCTCCGTCAGCACCATCGCCAACTGGAACATGATCATCGGCTCCAGCGGCTCCAGCTGCATCGCCCGTGACAAATATTTTTTTGCATTCGAAAGATCCCTGCGGTGAAAGGCCTTCAAGCCTTTATTAAAGTAGTACTCACCAGTAGGAATAAAGGGTAATATTTTCGTTTTTTCATTTCTTGCTTTCGAGTCTTTTCTCATGAAAGTCCTCCAACCCCGTACATAGTTAACTTATGTAGTATATCACAGATAGAAAAAGACATTAACAGCCATTCGCCTGTTTTTGCAAAATAGCGGAAAGAAAATATTGTAAATTGGGTTGGATGAGAAGTTATATCAAAAGAAAAACACCCCGCCAAAGGGTGCCTCCTCTATTCCTGCTTCGACTTCTCTTCATGTCTCTTGGCCAAAACTTTCAGCACTTCATCAAATGCGAGGTCCTGTTCACGCAAGAGGACCATCACATGGTACAGCAGGTCTGCCGTTTCCCACTTAAGCTCTTCTTTGTCGCGATTTTTAGCCGCAATGATGACTTCTGATGCCTCTTCGCCGACTTTTTTCAAAATCTTATCTACGCCTTTTTCAAATAAGTAGGTCGTGTATGCGCCTTCTGGCCGTGTCTCTTCGCGTTCTTTGATCAGCTCTTCCAGCTTGGTCAAAATCTCAGCAGGCTGAATATCGCCCTCGACCTCGTCAATCGCTGACTTTTCTTCATATAAAGTCTCTTCGAAGCAGCTTGTCGTCCCTTTATGGCATGCCGGCCCATTCGGCAAAACCAGGACCACAAGGGCATCCTGGTCGCAGTCATATTTGATCTGGATGATGCGCTGCGTGTTGCCGCTCGTTTCCCCTTTGTGCCACAGCTCCTGTCTTGAACGGCTGAAGAACCAGGTTTCGCCGGTTTCGATGGATTTTTTCAAAGACTCTTCATTCATATAAGCGAGTGTCAGGACCTCTTTCGTCGATGCGTCCTGCACGATGGCTGGAACCAATCCTTTTTCATCATATTTAATGGATTCAATGGTCATCTCACGGCCACTCCTTTCTCCTTCAAGAATTGCTTGACTTGCTCAACGCTTGTTTCTTTATAGTGAAAAATTGATGCGGCTAATGCAGCATCTGCTTTGGCTTCATTAAAGACTTCCTCAAAATGCTGGGCGTTTCCAGCCCCGCCTGAAGCTATGACGGGTACAGAGACTGCCTCGCTCACTGCTTTTGTCAATGCGACATTGAACCCTGACTTCTCTCCGTCTGCATCCATGCTCGTCAATAGAATTTCGCCGGCTCCAAGTTCAACGGCTTTTTGTGCCCAGCCGACCACGTCCCAATCTGTGGCTTTCCGGCCGCCATGTGTGAAGACGCGCCATGTCCCAAGATTTTCATCATACTTTGCATCGATAGCGACAACGATGCATTGCCGTCCGAAATAGGCGGCACCTTCTGAGATCAATTCCGGATTCAAAAGAGCTGCGGTATTCAATGAAACTTTGTCCGCCCCTGCACGCAGAATCCGTTTCATATCTTCCAAGGAGCCGATCCCGCCGCCCACTGTAAATGGGATGGCCAATTGTGAAGCAACTTCCCGAACGACATCCGCCATTGTTTTCCTGCCTTCCTGGGATGCAGAAATATCGAGGAATACGAGTTCATCCGCCCCTTGCTCGTCATAGACTTTTGCAAGCTCGACCGGATCGCCGGCATCCCTTAATTCGAGGAACTGAACGCCTTTGACGACACGTCCTTCCTTCACATCGAGGCATGGAATGATTCTTTTTGTAATCACTTCGCCCCCACCTCTTTCAAGGCAGCACCTAAATCGATTCGATTAGTGTAGATTGCTTTCCCGATGATTGCTCCTGATACGCCTTTGTTCTCAAATTTCTTTAAGGCAAGCAAATCCTCAACAGAGCTGACTCCACCGGATGCGATAACGCTTTTTCCTGTTTCCGCCGCAAGGGCAGCGCATGTCTCAACATTTGGACCTGAAAGCATTCCGTCTGTTGCAATATCCGTGAAGATGAATGTTTCTGCCCCTGCATCTGCGAGCTCTTTTCCTATTTCAATCGCTTTGATTTTGGATGTTTCCAGCCAGCCGTGTGTCGCCACATATCCATCCTTCGCATCCAACCCGATTGCGATGCTTGCCCCGTATTTTTTTAGCCACGATTTCACAAGATCCGGATTGGTGACGGCCAGGCTTCCGATAATGACTCGATCCACACCGTTTTCCAGGTAGAAAGAAATATCATCCTCTGTACGGATTCCTCCTCCAACCTGCACCTTCACGTTCAATTTTTTTGCGGTCTGAATGACAAACGGATGATTCACCCGGCTTCCTTCTTTAGCACCGTCAAGGTCCACCATGTGGATCCATTCAGCACCTTGACCGGCAAATTGCTGAGCCATATCAAACGGGGAATCGCCGTAGACCGTTTCCTGATTGTAGTCGCCCTGGACAAGGCGGACGCACTTGCCGTTTCTCATATCGATTGCAGGATATAATGTAAAGCTCATGACTGACTCTCCTTTTCCAAAACAAGTTCCGTGAAATTTTTCAAAAGGGCCATCCCGAGACGGCTGCTTTTTTCCGGATGGAACTGCATGCCGTAGACGTTGTCTTTTTCCACCACTGCAGGCACCATTACACTGTATTGCGCAGATGCAATGAGGTCATTTTCATCTATACCATCTACAAAGTATGAATGGACAAAATAGACATTCTCTTCTTCAAGACCTTCCAACAGCTGCGAATCTCTTTTGAAAATCAGCTGATTCCATCCCATATGAGGAACTTTGAACGCTTCTCCCGCTTCATTTCGAGAAGGGATTTCCTTTACCGTCCCAGGTAAATATCCGAGTCCTTTAGAAAATCCGTTTTCTTCACTTTCTTCGAAAAGGAGCTGCATTCCGAGGCAGATGCCCAATAGAGGCTTGCCGGATTGGACGTATCCATCAAGGAAAGCCGCCAATCCAGTTTCTTTAAGTATGTGCATGGCATCCTTAAAGGAACCGACGCCCGGAAGGATTAAGCCATCCGCTGACTCAAGCTCCTCCCGCTTGCTGCTGATGAAATGCGGGACGCCGATCCGCTCGAGAGCTTTGTCGACGCTAAATAGGTTGCCCATCCCATAATCCACAATGCCGATCATTTATAACATTCCTTTCGTGGAAGGGACCCCCTTGACTCTCGGATCAATGGATGTCGCTTCATCCAAAGCCCTTCCAAGCGCTTTAAATACCGCTTCAATCATATGGTGTGTATTGCTTCCGTAATGAACGATGACATGAAGGTTCATCCTTGCCTCCAAGGCAAGCTTCCAGAGGAATTCATGGACAAGCTCCGTATCGAATGTGCCGACTTTTTGGCTTGGAAATTCTGCACGGACTTCGAGATGCGGACGGTTGCTTAAATCCACAACGACTTGAGCAAGGGCTTCATCCATCGGGACAAACGCATTCCCGTATCGCTTGATTCCCTTTTTATCGCCTAATGCTTCTTTTAAAGCATGTCCCAAACAGATGCCGATGTCTTCTGTCGTATGGTGGTCATCCACCTCTGTATCGCCATTGGCGTCGACATTCAAATTGAAATGTCCGTGCTTTGTAAAAAGATCAAGCATATGCGTCATGAACGGGACGCCTGTTGAAATTTCAGAAATCCCTTCGCCATCTAACTGCAATTCCAGCGATATATTCGTTTCATTCGTTTTTCGATCGATCGACGCTTTTCTCATTAGTCTGCAGCTCCCTATTCCTTTTTGAATCGTTCTTCTACTGCCCGCGCATGGGCTTCGAGTCCTTCAAGCCTTGCAAATGCAGCTATTTTTTCCGCGTTTTCTTCCAATGCTTTGCGGCTGTATGAAATAATGCTGGATTTTTTCATGAAGTCATCTACATTCAACGGACTTGAAAACCGTGCTGTCCCGTTTGTCGGAAGGACATGATTCGGTCCTGCAAAATAGTCCCCTACCGGCTCTGAACTGTATCGGCCAAGGAAAATGGCTCCCGCATTGCGGATTTGTCCGAGCAGTTCCATCGGTTCTTCGGTCATGATTTCCAGATGCTCCGGAGCGATGGAGTTAATGACTTCTATGGATTCTTGAAGGCTCTGCGTCAAATAAATGACACCGTAATCGTCAATGGCCTTTTGTGCGATTTCTTTGCGCGGCAGGCTTTCCAGCTGTTTCTGCACCTCTTTTGACGTTTCTTCGGCCAGTTCACGGGATTCTGTCACCAGGACGCTGCACGCGCGCATATCGTGCTCGGCTTGAGAAAGTAGGTCCGCTGCCACTTCGTTTGCTTTTGCTGTGGCATCTGCCAAGACCGCAATCTCGCTTGGACCTGCAATCATATCAATATCGACGTCGCCGAATACTTCCCGTTTCGCAAGGGCTACATATATGTTGCCTGGCCCGACAATTTTATCGACCGGCCGGATGGATTCTGTTCCGTAGGCAAGGGCTGCGATGGCCTGTGCTCCGCCTGTTTTATAGATTTCAGAGACGCCCGCTTCATTTGCCGCCACCAGCACCGCTGAAGGGATCTTCCCATTTTCATTCGGCGGTGTAGCCATGACAATTCTTTTGACCCCCGCCGTCTTTGCAGGAATGACATTCATCAAGACGGAGGATGGATAGGCCGCAGTCCCACCTGGAACATAGACGCCTGCTGAATCAAGCGGCGTCATTTTCTGGCCGAGTATGGTACCGGATTCATCCGTCATCATCCATGAATTCCGCACTTGTTTTTCATGAAAGCTCCTGATGTTTTGAATCGCTTCTCTTATAATCGAAATGATTTCCCCATCCATATTTTCATACGCTTCTGCTATTTCATCTTCTTTTACTCTCAGCTGATCCAGATCAGCTCCGTCAAATTTCTTCGTATATGTTAAAACTGCTGCATCCCCATTTTTCCGCACGTCGGAAAGGATGGACTGAACGGCTGCGCGCTGTTCCTCAGTTCCGCTGTCGATTGAACGCTTAATCGAGATGGTTTCAGTTACAGGTACAATTTTCAATGATTTCACCTACTTGCTTCTTTTTGATCAGTATTGGCTAACGACGGATTCCAGCCGGTCAACTAGCTCTTGGATACGTTCATCCTTCATCCGGTAGCTGACAGGATTGACAATCAACCTTGATGTAATCGGTACGATTTTTTCATATTCAACCAAGCCGTTTTCTTTGAGCGTCCTGCCTGAGGAAACGATATCGACGATTCGATCCGCCAGTCCAATCAATGGGGCAAGTTCAATCGAACCGTTCAATTTAATGATTTCGACCTGTTCTCCCTGTTCACGGAAATAGGAAGACGCTACCACTGGATATTTCGTCGCGATTTTCGGTGCGACGTCATTCATTTTTGTGTTCGGCAGACCTGCAACAGCGAGGTAGCAATGGCTTATTTTCAAATCAAGCAGTTCATAGACATTCCGCTCTTCTTCAAGCATTACATCTTTCCCGGCAATCCCGAGATCCGCGACGCCATGTTCCACATAGGTAGGGACATCCATCGGCTTGGCCAGGATGAAGCGCAGATTCTCTTCCGGCACCTCAATGATCAATTTCCTCGATTCCTCAAATTCTGGCGGAAGGTTGTACCCGGCCTGTCTGAGGAGTTCAAGGGCTTCCTCGAAAATCCTTCCTTTCGGCATAGCAATCGTCAAATCACTCATAACGGTCATCCTCCTTCCGTCCAGCACCAACGAGGAATGTTACATCCTTAAAAGATCTGGTAAAGGAGTCGACATCCGATACACCTGATATATCCTGAACAAGGACATTTTCCCCTTCTGTTCTTTTTTGTGCGGCCAGTTCATATGCTTTTTTCCTGTGTTCTGCACTGAACAGGATGCAGTGGATGGTTGGCGGCATTTGGCGTTCTCCAGCAGCTTCTATCATATAATCCAGACGCAGTCCGAATCCTGTTGCGGCGGTAGTTCGTCCAAATTTTCCAAGGAGGCTGTCATAGCGCCCTCCATTGCCGATTGGGGCCCCGACATTGCCGGTGTAGACTTCGAATAAAATGCCGGTATAGTAGCTCATGTGGCTGACCAATGATAGATCAAGCTTCACATATTTTTCTACGCCGTACTCTTCAAGGAGCTTCCATAACTCTTCAATTTCTTTGAGAGCTTTTTTCCCTTGATCGTTTTCTATTAAACTGTATGCTTCCTCAAGGATCTCGTCCGTTCCGCGCATTTTCAAAAATTTCAAAAGGCGCTCTTTATCGATGGAGGATAATCCAAGGGAATTCACATGGCTTCTGTAGCCGACAAAGTTTTTTTCATAAAGGAAGCGGCCCAGTTCTTCAGCGCGGGATGCTGTCCCAAGAATTTGAGTGAACAGCTTTTCCACAAAGCCGATATGCCCAACGGATATCTGGAATTCCTTTAATCCTGCGTTTTTCAGGACGGAAACCATCAAGGCAATGGCTTCAGCATCTGCACTGATGGTTGGGTCTCCGATCAGCTCAATTCCTGCCTGCTCGAATTCAGCGGGACGACCCCCTTCGTTTTGCTGGGCCCGGTACACGTTGGCGGAATACGCAAGACGCAGTGGGATTTGCTCTTTTAAAAGCTTAGATACGGCAACCCTCGCAATCGGGGCGGTCATATCCGGACGGAGAACCAATGTATGTCCCTGCTGATCCAACAATTTAAATAGCTGCTGATCTAAGGTGGCCGATGCAGCTCCCACAGTTTCGTAAAATTCAAGTGTCGGAGTTTCAATATAGCGGTATCCCCAAGTTTCAAGGGTGTGATGAATCTTCTCTTTTATATTTCGTTTTGTTTCATATATGGCGGGGAAAGTGTCCCTCATCCCCAAAGGCTTTTCAAACATGAATCGCTTCGACATCAATCTCACCTGCACAATCATTGTTTGGTTTTTTATTTAAAATTAATTTTCGAAATCCTTTAGTATGCTAATATGGTAGTAAGATAAAGAATAAATATAGTGTAACGCGCAGCTTTCCGTTCGTCAACTTTGAAAATTCGGAATCCGACATTAGTTTTAAAAATAATAAAAAAAGCCTGCGCTGCAGTAATGGCAGCATCAGGCTTTAGCTTTTCCGTATATGGGGTCGTTTACCCACCGTTGTTCGAGTTCTTCTTTACTGTAGATGGTTCGCATCGGGTTGCCCCCGACGAATGTCCCCGGGAGGACGTCTTTATGTACGAGTGTACCCGCGGATACGATGGCGCCGTCTCCAATTGTCACGCCGGGAAGGATGGTAGTATTTGCCCCGATCATGACATTTTTTCCGATTTCAACTGGTCCGAGGCGGTACTCTTTGATTAAGTATTCATGCGCCAAAATGGTTGTATTATATCCGATGACCGTATTATCACCGACCGAAATTTTCTCAGGGAACATGACATCCAGCATGACCATCAAGGCAAAGGATGTTTGATCTCCCACCTTCATCCTGAGAAAAGTACGGTACAGCCAATTTTTCATCCCAAGAAAAGGGGTATACCTCGCCGCCTGGATGACGACGAAGTTTTTGACAACCTTCCAGAATGGAACGGTTTTATAAACATGCCAAAGGGAATTCCCTCCTGAAACAGGGAAGCGCACCGTCTTTCTCATGGATTGACTCCGACAACTTTCAGGATATCGCTCATTTCATCCAGAATGAAATCAGGCTCGAATTGAAGCAGATGCTCCCTTCCTTTTGCCGTCCAAGCAACACCGGCTGTCAAAGTTCCTGCGTTCTTCCCGCCGAGGATATCATGGTGATTGTCCCCCACCATGATGGCTTCATCAGGGGACGATCCTAATTGGGAAAGTGCTAATAGGACCGGCTCCGGATCTGGTTTTGGCGCATTTACTTCATCAAGGGTCACGATGACATCGAAGAAATCGAACAAGTTCATCAATTTCAATCCTTTGATGACGCCGTTTCTTGACTTAGTTGAAACAATTCCTAGTTTAATCCCAGCTTCCTTCAATCCTTTTACAGCTTCATATGCCCCTTCGAATTCTTCCACCAAATCATCATGGTGCGTCAAATTGAAGTCGCGGTAGTGCTGAATCATTTCCTCCGTATTTTCAGGGTTCAACTCTCCGAAAGTCTCCGAGAGCGGCGGACCCATAAAAGGGAGAACGTCTTCCCGGGAATATTGATCCGGATAGTAATGGTTCAAGGTATGCATAAACGACGTGATGATTAATTCATTTGTATCGATTAGTGTACCATCCAAATCAAAAAGGACGGTCGTTATCCTTTTGTTCATGTGCTGATTCCACTTCCTTTAATTGCTTTTGCTTGTCTTCTGGACCAAATCCATCCCACAATGAGGGTCAGGATGGTAGCAGTCGCGAGCCTGATGCCGAGCAGCGGCAGGACATTGATTCCAAGCGGTACGAATATGAGGGTATCCTCAACAACCGCATGGCATGCCACCAGGAATATGAATGCAAGCGTCACATCTTTTTGGCTTACACCGTCCTCTTTGACCGCCTGGAACATAACGCCTGCTCCGTATGCCAATCCAAAAAGGAGTCCTGCAGCCAAGGTGGTTGATGTGTTCTCTTTCATTCCGAGCATCCTCGTAAATGGACTGACCCATTTCGAAAAGACTGCAAGCCACATTTTATCCTTCAAAATTTGAATGCCAATCATCAAAGGGACGACAATCATGATGAGCTGGCCGATCCCAAGAGTGGCTTTCTTCAATGCTAGCCATAGTATTTCCCAAAATCCATGGACATCTACTGCCTGCACCTTGGCAAATCCATATTGGGCAATTTCTCCTCCGCCGTGCCAAACGAGCTGGATAATGACTGCCGACAAAATGGCCAACCCAAGCCTTACAGTCAATACAATCCATGGCTTCACACCGACTTTTACTGCCACGGATGATTCAATAAGCAGATTATGGGCAAAAGATAGCATCACCGCAATGATGAAAACCTCTTTCACCGTCAAACTAAGCGACAGCACCCCTGCAATCCCTGCATATAAATTCAAAAAAATCCCCAATACAATGGGGATGGCCGCATCTCCGCTGAGTCCGAGCCATCCCATTAAAGGGGAAATCAATTTGATGATCCAAGGAAGCAATGGAGTGTACTGCAGAAAGACGACTATCAACGTGATGGGAAAAATAATTTTCCCGAGGGTCCAAGACGTTTTCAATCCAGCAAGGAATCCCCTTTGAATCGTTGCCCCCATTTGTACTCTCTCCCTTTAATGCAAGATTAATTCTCTAAATCTTTATAGCGATGACGAGCCATTCCTGTCGCTCGGCGTACAACCCATAGAATAATGCAAACGACGACAAGTACAATGGAAATGACCTGAGCCATTCTCAGTGTGTTTGTCAGCATAAGACTATCCGTCCTCATTCCTTCTACGAAGAAGCGGCCGATTGAATACCAGATGACATAGCTGAGGAATAGCTCCCCGCGCTTCAAGTTTACTTTTCTTAATGACATCAATATGATGAACCCAACGAAATCCCAGATGGATTCATATAAAAATGTTGGATGGTAGTAATGACCATCGATATACATTTGATTGATGATGAACTCCGGCAAATGGAGGTTTTCCAAAAAGCGGCGTGTCACTTCTCCGCCATGGGCCTCTTGGTTCATGAAGTTCCCCCATCGGCCGATCGCCTGTCCGATGATGATGCTCGGCGCTGCGATATCTGCCACTTTCCAAAAAGAGATGCCTTTTTTTCGGCAGAAAATAAGCGTTGTGATGATTGCCCCGATCAATGCACCGTGGATGGCAATCCCGCCATTCCAGATCTGAACAATTTCATTCGGGTGCTTCGCATAGTAGCCCCATTCAAATAACACATAGTACGCCCGGGCGCAGATGATCGAAATCGGAATAGCCCAAATGAGAAGATCTGCGTATGTATCTTTCGGAAGTCCTCTTCTTTCACCTTCACGGATGACCAGGAATAGCGCAAGTGCAATTCCGCATCCGATGATGATGCCATACCAATGAACTTCCAACGGCCCTAAATGAAAGGCAATTGGATTAAGCGGTTTTAAATTAGAATTCATTTCAAATGCTCCTTATTTGAATTTGGATAAGCAGCAGCCTTAACTAACAACAATTACTCGTCCCCGTCTTGAATGGCCCCTGCCAGCCTGTTCGTAAACTGCTCAGCGGCATTTACACCCATTCTCTTCAGACGGTAGTTCATCGCTGCCACTTCAATAATGACAGCCAAGTTGCGTCCAGGTCTTACTGGAATAGTAAGCTTAGTGACTTCAGTATCAATAATTTTCATTTTTTCCTCGTCCAGGCCGACCCGGTCATAATGTTTTGTTTTATCCCAGATTTCAAGATCGACAATCAAGGTGATCCGTTTATGGGTCCGTACTGCTCCGGCACCGAATAGGGTCATGACATTGATAATTCCGAGTCCCCTGATTTCAAGCAGGTGTTCAATCAATTCAGGTGAGCTGCCAATCAATGTGTCTGTATCCTCCTGGCGAATTTCCACACAGTCATCAGCCACAAGTCGATGTCCCCTTTTCACTAGTTCCAATGCGGTTTCACTTTTACCGACGCCGCTTTTCCCCGTGATCAGTACACCCACTCCATAAATATCTACCAAGACGCCATGGACAGCAGTGGTTGGTGCCAGCTTCCCTTCGAGATAATTGGTTAATCGGCTCGATAGCCTGGTGGTCTTCATATCGGACTTCAAGACAGGGACAGCGCATCTTTCCGAAGCTTCGATCAGCTCAGCTGGAACTTCGAGATCCCTTGTAATGATGATGGCCGGCGTCACATCCGCACATAGTTTTTCCATGCGGATTTTTCTATCGGAATCGCCCAGCCTTTCAAAAAAGGAAAGCTCGGTTTTTCCCAGCAGCTGAACACGCTCAGCAGGATAATAATCAAAAAAGCCTGCTACTTCGAGGCCCGGCCGGGATAAATCACTCGTGGTGATCGGACGGTCCACGCCTTCTTCCCCGCTGACCAGCTCTAAACCGAATGTTTCTATAATATCTTTCGCTCGAACTTTAGCCACGATGGAGACCTCCTAAATTTCAATGTTGTTTCTATGTACCCATTCTTGTTCTGCACTTTATCTATTTTAGCATTTACAGTGAAAAATAAGCCAGACTATTCACATTTCGTTTAAATTCTTTTTCACCTTGCAGAACAGAGGTGTCCTTATCCGCTTTGGATTTGTATATAGACAGTGAAAAACTTGAAAGGAGAATGATTGATGAAATTGATGCTCGATGCAGGACACGGATACGGCACCCCTGGTAAAAGCACCCCTGACGGATTCCCGGAGTATGCCTTCAATCGGAAGGTCGCCATGTATGCAAAGAATCTTTTCGAGACTTATGAAGGGATTGAAGTATATCTCCCCCACTCTGACTACGAAGATGTCCCGCTTTCTGAAAGGACGGAACGGGCAAATTCGCTGAAAATGGACTGCTATGTATCCATCCATGCCAATGCTTTTGGCGACGGCTCAGAATGGACCTCGCCTGAAGGAATTGAAACCTATGTTTATGTAACCAAACCGAAAGAGGCAATGATGCTCGCAAATGCTGTCCAATCTAAGCTGGTGAAAGAGACCGGCAGGCAAAACCGAGGTGTTAAAACAGCCAACTTCCATGTCCTTCGTGAAACGAAAATGACAGCCATTCTGGTGGAGTGCGGGTTTATGACAAATAAAATAGAAGGGTACCTCCTTCAAATGGACCCTTATCAGCAACAATGCGCCACAGCCATAGCAGAAGCCATCGCTTCCTTTTACCATTTATCAAATAAGCCAGGAACCTGTATTCCAAATTAATAAGATCTAAAGAAAAAAGCCTTGTTCGGTCAAATTCTAACCGGACAAGGCTTTTTCATTTTCGTTCTTTCCAAGGTTCCATGACTGCCTTTTGAATGATGATGTTGGCGACGGACAAAATGACTGCTGCCAATATAGCCATGCCAAAACCGTCAATTTCGAAGGCACTCCCCATGATTCTCTCCGTAAGCACCAGCGTGATGGCGTTGATGACAAATAAGAAAAGTCCCAGGGAAAGTATGGTGATCGGCAGCGTCAAGACAATCAGTATAGGACGGACAAGCACATTCAATAAGGAAAGAATGATGCTTGCTGTCACAGCTGCGCCGAACCCCGAGACATGGAATCCTTCAAAGAACCCCGCTAACGCGATAAACAATAGTGCGTTCAATAATATTCCTGCAATCCATCTCATTACCTAATGACATCCTCTTCATTCGGAAGTATAAAGACAAGCAGCCCATAGGTGATGGCCATCGGGAAAAAGCCGGTCGGGAAAAGCAGGATGATGAAAATCACCCGAAGGACGTTTGCATCGATTCCGACAGATTTGGACAATCCCCCTAATACCCCTGCAATCTTGCGGTTAGAACGTGAGCGTGCCATCTTTTTCATTACTTATCTCTCCTTCATCTTATGCTTGTTTAGGATTAAGATTCGTCGAATCCACTTTTTTTATGAATATGGATCCAGTTTTCGCATCTGCTAAGATGTGAAGAGGAGATTCTGTCAATCCTTTGCGCTGGAAGCGAAGCTGCTTTTGAGCCATTTCACTTTTCTCCTCTAGTACATTCATTCCCTCCAGCTCAAGTTTGAAACTGCCCAGATTGGTTTTTAATTCACCCTCCATGGCCAATTCATCAGGAACATAAATATCCACATTCCCAGTGACCGTTTTCACGCTGATTGAATCCGCATCCTGATTGGACAGTTTGCAAACGACGTTTCCATTGAAGGATTGAAGATCCAGCTTTTGATATTCCCCATTGACTTTCAGCGCACCATTGATGGTTTCTGCCTCAAGCTTCGCTGATTTGCTTTCTTCAATGGTAATATGGCCATTGGCTGTTTCGACCTCAAGGTTTTCGGTATGAAGACCAGTCAAATTGATTTTCCCATTGGCAGATTTAGCTGTGAAATCTTTGGCATTCAAACCTTTGCTAGAAAACGCTCCATTAAAGATGCGTACATTCAATTTTTCATATTCAGCTTTTGGAACAAAAATGGTTGTATCCACTTTCATCCATTTTAATTGCGTCGAGTAGCGAAGCTTCCCATTTTCCACAGAGAATAAGGTGTTTTTCAAGAAAGTGGTTTTCGCCTCTTCCTCATCTTCAGTCCGATAAACTTTCGCTTCACATTCGATTCGAAGATCATCCTGATCCCAGGATTGAATGTCCACCTTTCCATTTGCCACATCAATATCAACATAAGAAATGACCGCATTTTTCTCTTCAAATACATGCGAAACCTCAGCTGACTGGCCGAATTGGAAATCGAACTCGAAATCTTTTATTTTTTGAAGGGCTGTATTCATAAAATCCATTAATTTATCTTTTGCCCCGTTAAACTGCTGAGAGTATTTATCTCGATCATAGGAACTGCGTGAATCTCTTCCTTTTCTATCTACTTCACGGGAAATTTCATTGATAATATCCGATTCTTTCTGCTCACGGACTGTTTCAGCTTCTTCAAGCGCCTCTAAAAGCAGCAGTGCTTCCTTGGCAGACAGCGTTCCCTTTTCAACCATATCCAAAATACGTTTACGTTCGTTCATGCTAAATTCCTCCTCAGTATTGTCTTTTTAAATAAGTACTTTTATCCCTTTATACACATTCCAAACCACAACAGATACTGTCAGAATAAACGATACAATCAGAGAAACGATGATAAAGACTGGAAATCCCCCGTCCGGCTGAAATGCCTGCTGATCAAAAATCAAAGCGGCCAGCATAAAAGGAACAGCTGCCAGCGGAATGATATGCGAGAGAAACGATGATTTTGCATGTTTTTTCACTTCAGGATCGCTTGATACAAAAAACACAATCAGCGGCAGCAGAAAGCCTGCAAAGAAAATGCTGAAGTAGCACAATGCCGATAATGCCTTATTTGATTCCATATTTTCAACTCCTTGGTCTATATACGTCTCCCTTCTTAAAAGGTTTCAGGTATATTTTTAAAAGAGCCGCATTCCTAATATTATTCACAAACTCATTATGTCATACACTATTAAGCTCTCCATCCGCCTCGAGATGTAGTTGATAATGGACCAGAAATGTATTTCGTTTTTATACACCGCTGTTGATTTCCGTTTAACAGAGCAATTTATTAAAAAGCACCCTAAAGGAATGCGGATGCATCCTCTAAGGTGCTTATATTCAGGAAGTCACTTTATCTTTTTCTTGGGCTTCGAGCCTTTTTTTCATTCTGTCGCGATCACGCTGAAGGATCGGAGCCAGATACTTTCCGGTATACGATTCAGGGCTTTTCGCAATCTTTTCCGGTGTGCCGGTTGCGATAATGGTGCCGCCTTTATCGCCGCCTTCCGGACCAAGGTCGACAATGTAGTCAGCCGCTTTGATGACATCGAGATTGTGCTCGATGACTAAGACGGTATCTCCATTTTCGACCAGGCGCTGAAGGACCACAAGCAAACGTGCAATATCATCGACATGCAGGCCGGTCGTTGGCTCATCTAAGATATAGAGGGACCGTCCGGTTGAACGCCTGTGCAGTTCAGACGCAAGCTTCACCCTTTGGGCTTCCCCACCTGAGAGCGTCGTTGCGGGCTGGCCCAGTGTCATGTAGCCTAAACCGACATCATATATCGTTTGGAGCTTACGGCTGATTTTTGGGATATTCTCAAAGAATTCAACTGCATCCTCAATAGTCATCTCAAGAACATCTGCAATATTCTTCCCTTTGTATTTCACTTCCAGGGTTTCGCGGTTATAGCGTTTCCCATGGCAAACTTCACAAGGGACATAGACATCCGGCAGGAAATGCATCTCGATTTTGATGATTCCATCCCCGCGGCAGGCTTCACAGCGGCCGCCTTTTACATTGAAGCTGAAACGGCCTTTTTTGTAGCCCCTGACTTTCGCTTCATTCGTTGAGGCGAATACGTCGCGGATATCATCGAATACGCCTGTATAGGTCGCCGGATTGGACCTTGGCGTGCGTCCAATCGGGGACTGGTCAATGTCGATGACTTTATCCAGATGTTCAATCCCTTTAATTTCTTTATGCTCGCCAGGCTTGCTCTTAGCATTATGAAGCTTTTGGGCAAGTGACTTATGAAGAATATCATTGATCAGGGTGCTTTTTCCTGAACCTGATACACCCGTAACAGACACAAAGCTGCCGAGCGGAAATTTCACATTCACGTTTTTAAGATTGTTTTCCTTTGCACCTTTGATTTCAATGAATCTTCCATCATTCTTTCTTCTTTCGATTGGAAGAGGGATGAATTTCTTCCCTGAGAGATATTGCCCTGTCAAGGAATTATCGTCATTCATGACTTCTTCAGGCGTCCCGGCAGAAACGATCTGTCCGCCGTGCACCCCTGCCCCTGGTCCGACATCTATCAAATAATCCGCCGCAGCCATCGTATCCTCATCATGTTCAACGACAATCAGCGTATTTCCGATATCCCTCATATTTTTAAGGGTCTCAATCAGCCTGTCATTGTCCCGCTGATGTAGACCGATGGATGGTTCATCAAGGATATATAGAACCCCTGTAAGCCTAGATCCGATTTGGGTTGCAAGCCTGATCCGCTGTGCTTCTCCACCGGAAAGCGTCCCGGCAGCCCTGCTGAGGGTCAAATAATCGAGCCCGACATTCACGAGGAAGCCTAAACGCTCGCAGATCTCTCTCATAATAAGATTGGCAATCTTCATTTCTTTTTCAGATAGCTGAAGTCCTTTGAAAAATTCTTCTGCTTCTTCAATAGAGAAAGAAGTCACTTCACCAATGTGCTTCTGATCGACTTTTACAGCCAAACTCTCAGGCTTCAAGCGGTGTCCTTTACAAGACGGACAATTTTGCTGAGCCATATATTTTTCCATTTGCTCGCGGATGTAATCTGAACTTGTTTCTTTATATCGGCGCTCAACATTTGGGATGACGCCTTCAAATTGGATGTAATTTTCCCGAACCTGTCCAAAATCGTTTTCATAGCGGAAATAGATTTCGTCTTTGCCAGATCCATATAAAACTTTATCAAATAAGGACTTTGGAATATCTTTCACTGGGATGTTCATGTCGATTCCATAATGATTGCAGACCGCTTCCAGCAGCTGCGGGTAATATTGAGAGCTTGTCGGCTCCCATGGAGCAATCGCGTGTTCCTTTAGCGACAGGTCCCAGTTGGGAATGACCAATTCTTCGTCTACTTCCAGTTTTGTTCCCAATCCGTCGCAGCTTGGACATGCGCCAAACGGACTGTTGAAGGAAAACATCTTCGGTTCCAATTCCCCGATAGAGAATCCGCAGATCGGACATGCATGATGTTCGCTGAAAAGCAGCTCCTCTTCTCCGATGACGTCGATGATGACGCGTCCATCCCCGAGTTTCAAAGCCGTTTCCAATGAATCTGCAAGCCTTGCAGAAATGCCTTCTTTGATCACGATTCGGTCAATCACTACTTCTATTGAATGTTTCTTATTTTTCTCAAGTTCGATTTCTTCCCCAAGGTCACGGAGTTCGTTGTCAATCCGGACGCGGACATATCCCTGCTTTTTAATCTCTTCCAGCGCCTTGGCATGAGTGCCTTTTCTTCCTGAAACCATCGGCGCCAAAATTTGCAGTTTAGTGCGTTCAGGATGTTCCAGGATCCTGTCCACCATCTGCTCGACGGTCTGGGAAGTAATCTCAATTTCATGTATAGGACAGATTGGCCGCCCCACCCGAGCATATAGCAATCTCAAATAATCATAGATTTCTGTCACAGTCCCGACTGTGGACCGCGGATTCTTGCTCGTCGTTTTTTGATCGATAGAGATGGCCGGAGAAAGCCCTTCGATGGAGTCTACATCCGGCTTGTCCATTTGCCCAAGGAATTGGCGGGCATAGGCAGACAGGGACTCGACATAGCGCCGCTGACCCTCTGCATAGATCGTATCAAAAGCAAGCGAGGATTTCCCTGATCCGGAAAGGCCGGTCAATACTACAAGCTTATCCCTCGGGATGGTAATATCAATATTTTTAAGATTGTGAGCCCTTGCTCCTTTAACAATGATTTTATCTATTCCCATATATCGGTCATCCTTCCGCTTTCAGTTCAAGTATCGTATCACGAAGCTGTGCAGCACGTTCGAAATCCAATGCTTTGGCTGCCTCTTTCATTTCTTGCTCCAGATTTTCGAGGAGTTTTTCCCTCTCTTTCTTGGTCAGCTTCGCTTTACGTTCTGATGGTTGATATTCTTCCGTATCTTCTGCTGCATGGGTGGCGCGGATGACATCACGGATTTCTTTATTGATGGTCTGTGGTGTTACGCCATGCTCTTCATTATAGGCAATCTGCTTTTCCCGTCTCCTGGTGGTTTCATCAATGGCTGCCTGCATGGAATCAGTGATCTTATCGGCATACATGATGACGTGTCCATTGGAATTCCGGGCTGCCCTTCCCATCGTCTGGATGAGCGAGCGCTCTGAACGGAGGAAGCCTTCTTTATCTGCATCCAATATCGCCACGAGGGAAACCTCGGGGATATCAAGACCTTCCCTTAAAAGGTTGATTCCGACAAGCACATCGTACTTTCCTACCCGCAGGTCGCGGATGATTTCAATCCGTTCGAGTGTCTTGATTTCAGAGTGGAGATATTCGACTTTCATTCCGATTTCTTTTAAATAGGCGCTTAAGTCCTCTGACATTTTCTTCGTCAAGGTCGTTATGAGTACACGTTCATTCTTGGCGATTCGCTCATTGATTTCACCGA
Organism: Falsibacillus pallidus; assembly: GCF_003350505.1. NCBI lineage: Bacteria > Bacillati > Bacillota > Bacilli > Caryophanales > Bacillaceae > Falsibacillus > Falsibacillus pallidus. The sequence goes on along the minus strand of NZ_QQAY01000010.1, from coordinate 39,358 downwards.
TCAGGTCATCAATCTGCCCTTCGATCGGACGGATATCAATGAGCGGATCCAACAGTCCGGTCGGGCGGATGATCTGCTCGATCATTTGCGGCGTATGCTCCAGTTCATATGGACCCGGAGTCGCTGAAACGAATACTGCCTGATTGACTTTGCTCTCAAATTCGTCGAATTTAAGCGGTCTGTTGTCCATAGCGGACGGCAGACGGAATCCGTGCTCCACCAGGACATTTTTCCTCGCCTGGTCACCATTGAACATACCCCTTATTTGAGGAAGTGTAACATGCGACTCATCGATGACGATCAGGAAATCCTCCGGGAAGTAATCCAGAAGGGTATATGGAGTGGAACCCGGCGGCCTTAGGGTCAAGTGGCGGGAATAGTTCTCGATACCTGAACAGAATCCCATTTCGTTCATCATTTCAAGGTCATAGCGAGTCCTCTGCTCAAGGCGCTGCGCTTCTAGAAGCTTATTATTATCCCTCATGACTTTCAGCCGCTCTTCTAGTTCTTCTTCAATATTTTTTATGGCAACCTTCATCTTTTCTTCGCGGGTTACGAAGTGGGAAGCCGGGAAAATGGCAACATGCTCACGTTCGCCCATGATCTCGCCGGTTAAAGCGTCCACTTCACGGATCCGATCGATTTCATCGCCGAAAAATTCGACTCGCATACAGTGCTCATCCCTTGATGCAGGGAAGATTTCAACGACGTCGCCTCTTACACGGAAAGTCCCGCGGCGGAAATCGATGTCATTCCGCTCATACTGAATGTCCACGAGCTTCCTTAATAATTGGTTCCGTTCAATTTCCATCCCGGTCCTTAAAGAAAGGACGAGGTCTCTATATTCTTCCGGGGAACCTAAACCATAGATGCAGGATACGCTGGCAATGATGATGACGTCCTTGCGTTCGAATAACGAAGAAGTCGCAGAGTGGCGCAGCTTATCGATTTCATCGTTGATGCTGGCATCTTTTTCGATGAAGGTATCCGTTTGAGGTACATAGGCTTCCGGTTGATAGTAGTCATAGTAGCTGACAAAGTACTCGACAGCATTATCGGGGAAGAATTCCTTGAATTCACTGTATAGCTGTCCGGCCAGCGTTTTATTATGGGCAATGACCAAAGTAGGCTTGTTTACTTCTTTGATCACATTTGAAATGGTGAAGGTTTTCCCCGTTCCGGTTGCACCTAGTAATGTTTGGTGCTTCTTTCCTTTATTGATTCCTTTCACGAGTTCTTTTATTGCTGCCGGCTGATCGCCCTCGGGCTGATATTTGGATACAAGTTCAAATTGATCTTTCAAAACAAAGCCTCCCATACTAACCGATTTTCTTGCTTCTATATGTGTATCTAATCGTTCATTTTAAATGTAATTGACAATTTTTAGCTCCATTTCATTCTACCACAAAGCCATAGTTTCTAACCAACAAAAAGCGAACAAATTTTCGCCTTTTTCATTTTCTTCCCATTCCCATAAGGTTTTGAAGTTCATTCCCGAAGAAAGAAAAAGATCCTTCCGAAATCATGGAAAGATCTTTTTTCAGTTATCCTTTTTGGATGGGGCCGTTTTGCTCTTTCCACTCTGCGATGCCGCCTTTTACATTGATGAGGTTATTGAATCCGTTTGCCATCAATAGACCGGATGCGATTGCTGAGCGCGCACCTGATTGGCAGTGCACCAGTAATTTTTGATCTTTTGGCACTTCATCAAGATGTTCGTCCAGATGACCGAGCGGAAAGTGATGGGCTCCAGGGATATGGCCGTCTTCCCATTCCTGGTCATTCCGGACGTCTATGATAAAATATTCGCCATTTTTGGCTGGTTCTATCAGTTCACCTGCAGGGATAGATGCATACCCTTCCAACGGAGCATCCTCCCCATTTGAAATGACATCAGGTTCAACGAATGCGGCGATACGATCAAATCCAATCGATTGAAGAGCATGCTTAACTGAAGACTTTTGATCCGTCAGTACCACTAAATCTTTTTCATAATCAAGGACCCAGCCTGCCCAGTTTGTAAAAATCTTGTTGTAAGGAAGATTGATGAATCCTTTGATGTGTCCGTTCGCATATTCTTCTGCAGCACGTGCATCGATGAAGGTGGTGTGGTTATTTTGCAGCAGCTGCTGCATTCTTTCTTTTTCAGTAATAACAGGAGTCTTGGATTGTGAAAGAAGATCAGGTCCTGCTTTATTGATTTTTTTCATCATGGCGAAGTATGGCGGCGGTTCAGGCTGCCCGCTTAACAGCTTCTCGATGAATTCCTCCTGGTCTTTTATCTTCAATGCCCAGTTATTCTTCTTTTCATATCCGACGCTAGACTGCGGAACCGCCCCAAGCGATTTTCCACAGGCACTTCCAGCCCCATGCCCCGGCCAAACGAGCACATAGTCCGGAAGCTCCTTGAACTTCTTCAGGGATTCAAACATTTCTTTAGCCCCCTGTTCAGAAGACCCTTGCTGTCCCGCGGCTTTTTCAAGCAGATCAGGACGTCCTACATCTCCTACAAAAACAAAGTCGCCCGTAAAAATTCCCATCGGCACTTCGGATCCGCCCCCTTTATCAGTCAAAAGGAACGAAATGCTTTCAGGAGTATGCCCGGGGGTATGCAGCACTTCAAATTGCACATTGCCAATCGAGAAGGAGGAGCCTCCTTTTAATCCTTGATGGGAGATGCCTTCCACATATTGATATTTCCAATCAGCATTGCCTTCATCTGAAAGATAAAGCTTAGCGCCATGATTTTCAGCGAGTTCCCTGGCTCCGGATACAAAATCCGCATGAATATGAGTTTCTGCCGCTGCTGCTAGATGAAATCCCTCTTTTTTTGCCGTTTCAAGATATGGTGTTATATCCCTTGCCGGATCGATGATGATGGCTTCCCCTGTTCTTTGGCAGCCGATCATGTAGGAATATTGAGCAAGCTGTTCGTCAAAAAAAGTACGTAAATACATATTGTATTCTCCTCCCTTTATGTACCCTATCAGGTATTACACTTTGTTTTATTGTTCCCCACATGTTTCACATCAAACATATGATTTCATAAATAAAACGCCTGATCGGGATCCGATTAGGAACCTTCATCAGGCGTCTCTTTTTAATATTTTTTCTGCATAGTAGAATCCGAGGGTCAATGATGCCGCATCAACTACAATCAGCGGCAGGGTATGCGTATACCCTTTGTACGCGGATGCTGCTATGAGTGCGACCGTCAGTGCGAGTCCGATAATCCGGTTATAAGTAACCCTGGAAAACAATATGACAAGCAGACCGGGCAGAAAAATGGCGGAAATTACTTTGTCGAACATAGAAGCTCCTCCTCTATATTGACTATATTCTGGCAATCCTATTTTTTCACATATTGGAAGGAAGAAGCAACAGAATTTTAAGAATTTTTTCGTACTAGCCTTTCAACGCATCTTTGATCATTTGATTTGTGATGATATTCAATTCACTCTGCTCAATGAAACGTTCATGCTGCATGTCCGGCAAAATGCTTGTCAGGAAGTACTGGACACTGTCCATTTCCTTGAACCGCAGGATAGTCTGAAGGGCTTCCTGATAGATTTCCAGGAAGAGCGGCTCCGGATTTCCTTTTTGAATCTCCCCGAATGATTCATATAAAAGGTCAATTTTATCGGCTACGGATAAGATCTTTCCTTCCAGCGTATCATCTTTACCTTCCTTGAATCGTTCGAGATAAATGGCTTGATATTCTTCAGGAAACTCTCTTTCGATAAATTTCTTTGCCATTTCTTCTTCCACCTGGCTAAATAACTCCCTTAGTTCTTTTGAAGCGTATTTCACCGGTGTTTTGATATCCCCTGTAAAAAGCTCTGCATAATCATGGTTCAGCGCTTTTTCATACAAAGAGCGCCAGTCCACTTCATGACCATATTTCTCCTCGACAGTACCAAGAAATTGAGCAATCTTCGTCACTTTAAAAGAGTGGCTGGCAACTGAATGTTCATGATATTTAAATTTCCCCGGACAGCGGAGAAGCTTTTCCAAATCTGATAAACTCTTAAAATAATTATGCACACCCATGTTCCATCACCTATTCTCTCAGAAGTATTTCGGAGGATTTTATCACTTTTAGACATTTCTTGCAATAAAAGAAGATGCCGGGCCTTCGCACCCAGCATCTGTTCATGTCTATTTTTTCCGATCAATCATGACGGTCAAGCTGATGAGGGTGACCAGGATGGTGGCGCCCATATCGGATAGTATGGCAATCCACAACGTCAGCATACCAGGTATCGTCAACAAGAGGGCAATCAGCTTCAAAGCAAGGGCAAGCGAGATGTTCAATTTGATCACGCGATTAACCTTCTTGGCAATGGAAATGGCTGATGGCAGTTTGCCGAGATGGTCCTGCATGAGGACGATATCTGCCGTCTCGATGGCACTATCGGTTCCTTTTCCCATCGCAATTCCGAGGTCAGCAATGGCAAGGGCAGGTGCATCATTGATTCCGTCGCCGATCATGGCCGTTTTTCCACGCGCTGTCAATTCTTTAATTTTGTTTACCTTTTCATCTGGAAGAAGGTCGCCGTAATAGTCTGTTAAACCAACCGTATCGGCTACCTTTTCAGCGGTCTTGCTGTGATCCCCTGTCAGCATGATGGTTTTGATACCCATGCTGTTCAGCTGGTGAATCGTCTCTTTGCTTTCTTCTCTAAGTTCGTCTGTCAATCCGAACATCCCAAGTACACGTGTTTCATCCGAAACCACGACTAGTGTATATCCTTGTTGTTTCATCGCATCGATATCGGACTGAACTTCTTGCGGCACTTGCAGGTTTTCTAATGTTTTTTCGTTCCCGACACGGTATTCTCGGCCCTCAATAGTAGCAATTACTCCCTGGCCGGCAATAGTTTGGATATGGTCTGGCTCTGCGAAAGATGTTTCCTGCTCAGAAACTTTCCTCATGATGGCATCAGCAATTGGATGAGAAGAATTCTTCTCGATGCTTCCGGCAATTTTCAAGAAGGATGCTTCATCATATACCTTCATTTGCTCGACGGCAGGCTTTCCTTTTGTCAGCGTCCCTGTCTTATCAAATGCAATGGCCTCAATTTTACCAAGCTTCTCCAGGAATACACCGCCTTTGACCAGAATTCCATGTCTGGCGTTTCGGGTGATTCCTGAAATGATGGCAATCGGCGACGAAATGATCAAAGCACATGGGCAGCCGACAATAAGGACGGCAAGCCCTTGGTAGAACCAGCTTCCCCAGTCTCCATTGAAAAATAACGGTGGTACAACCATCACAATGACGGCAATGATCATTACAATTGGTGTATAGTAGCGTGCAAAACGGTTGATGAATTGTTCCGTCGGTGTCTTCGTTTCCTGCGCTTCTTCTACAAGATGAAGGATTTTTGAAAGAGATGAATCTTTATAGGCTTTTGTAATTTTAACTTTCAATACACCTTCATTATTGATGCTTCCGCCGAAGACAGACTCTCCTGCGAATTTTTCCACCGGCATTGATTCCCCTGTGATCGCAGCTTCATTGACGGAACTGATTCCTTCGAAAATCAATCCGTCTGAAGGGATTTTGCCGCCGGGCTTAACGAGGACAATATCGCCTTCCTGCAGTTCCTCAATGGAAACCACTCTTTCTTTCCCGCCTTCATACAAAATGGCTTCTTTCGGTGCTACTTTCAACAGCGCCTCCATGGAACGTCTTGCTTTTTCCATTCCAAGCCCTTCGAGGTATTCATTGATTCCGAACAGAATGGCAACGATCGTTCCTTCCCGCCATTCACCGATCCCGAACGCACCTGCCAGCGCAATGGTCATGAGCGTATCGATATTGAATTTGAGTCGAAAAAGGTTCTTGATCCCTTTCACGAATGTCTTATACCCACTCAATGCAGCTGCCACCAGGTAAAAAATGATAGCGACAAAATCATGCCATTGGTAGTCGATATAGATCGCAGAAGCAAAAAAGATGACAGACAACCCAATCAGGATTTTCAAGTTGTCTCCATTTGCATGGGAATGATCATGGTGGTGGGCGTGGCCATCCACTTTCCCGTGTTCATCACCGGAGTCCACAACGAGCCGCGCTCCGTCGGATGCAAGAATTTTCTCTACACGTTTTCGATCGATTTGATCATTTATGACAAGCTTGCTGCTGTTGAATAAAATCTTGGCATCTTCGCCATGTTCAAGGCGATTGATTTCTTCTTCCATCTCCCGTGCACAGTTCGCACAGGAAAGCCCCTGTATTTTATATTCAGCCATGTCCTTCCCTCCCGAAAAATGATTCTTTCTCTAGATTGTGTTTATTGATATGAAAAAATGGAATCTGATGTCCATCCATTAACTCAAAATAGTATTCCCTAACTTTTTGGATATCTCCTATATGAATATATGCTCATATTATGATTGTAGTAAAAAAAACGTGCGCAGTCAAAGGCTTTCTTTATTCGACAATAATCGAGGCTCGACTGTCACCCCACTTGTTACTACACGAATTTTCTTTGTTGACATTTTGAGTTTAAGCGCATAGGATATTGTCAAAGATGGAAGTTGGTTTAGTGCAACTTTTATGATTCGGTCTAAAATTATTAGAGGAAGTGAAAACACATGGAGTCATTGAAGCTGGTCCCTCTTAGCGAAGCAGGAACTGGAGATTTGTTTATCATTAAGAAGCTCCACTTGGAGGGCACGATGCGAAGACGATTATTGGATTTGGGGTTTGTTCCGGAGAACACAATCAAAGTCCTTCAAAGAAGCCCTTTAGGAGATCCGGTTGCTTTTCATGTGAGCGATACAACCATCGCTCTCAGGAAGGAAGAGAGCTCAAAAATCTTAGGGGAGTTGATCACTGATGGAACATCAAAATGAAGTCACCATTGCACTCGCAGGCAATCCGAATACCGGAAAAAGCACCTTGTTCAATCTCCTTACAGGATTGAAGCAGCACACCGGCAACTGGCCGGGGAAAACGGTCATCCATGCAGAAGGATTTTTCCAGCATAAAGGGGTGTCGTACCGCATGATTGACCTGCCCGGCACCTACTCCCTTTTTTCAAACTCAGCCGATGAAGAAGTGGCCCGGAATTATATCATTTTTGAAAAGCCCGCCGTCACCCTTGTCGTATTGGATTCGACTTCCCTGGAGCGAAATTTAAACTTGGCCCTGCAGGTCATTGAAATGACATCCAATGTCATTGTCTGCCTTAATTTAATGGATGAAGCAAGAAAAAAGGGAATTCGAATCGACGAGCAATTGCTGAGCAAAAAATTAGGTGTGCCCGTCCTGAAGATTTCCGCTCGAAACAAAGAAGGTATCACCGAGCTCCTCGATGCCATCAACGCTATGGCAAATGGTGATATCCAAACTATTCCAATCAGCGTGCAATATTCGAAGGAAATCGAGGAAAAGGTAATGAAGCTGGAACCGAAGATCAAGGAAATCTTCCACGATGAATATCCTGCCCGCTGGATTGCCCTCAGGCTCCTTGACGGCGATGAAGGATTGATCAATGAATTGAAACAGAGAATTTCTGCACCGAATAAAAGGGGGCTTTCACATGGATCATCACTTAGCATCCAAATATAAAGATTTTGACAGCCTTGTCCTTGAAGCCAACAGCTTGGCAGACAGCCATACACGCGATGAGATGGTCGGCCTGATTTTCCGGAACACCCGCCAAATATGCAAAGCAGCTGTTTCGGCATCAAGCATGGATAAAGGAAAGAGAAACGAAAAACTCGATAAGATTTTCACCTCGCCGATTTTCGGCTTCCCGATTATGCTCGCCATGCTGGCCGTTGTGATTTATTTGACCATCGCCGGCGCCAACGTTCCATCCTCCATGCTCGCTCAATTTTTCGGCTGGGTGGAAGGATATTTAACCGCAGGGTTCCAATATATTCATGCACCTGAATGGCTGCACGGAATTTTAGTACTGGGCTTATACAGAGGCACGGCATGGGTCGTGAGCGTTATGCTCCCGCCGATGGCCATTTTCTTTCCTATATTCGCCTTACTCGAAAATTACGGCTATTTGCCTCGTGTGGCTTTCAATATGGATCGGCTGTTCAAAAAATCCGGTGCACATGGAAAGCAGTCATTGACGATGGCAATGGGATTCGGCTGCAACGCCGCTGCCATCATGTCTACAAGAATCATCGAATCTCCACGGGAACGGATGCTGGCGATCTTAACGAACAATTTTGTTCCTTGCAACGGAAGATGGCCGACGCTCATTCTGCTTGCTTCCCTGTTCATGGCTGCAGGATACACAGGCGGTTTTGAAACGCTTGTAACTGCTGGTGTCGTAGTCGGAATGGTCGTGTTTGGCATAGTGGTTACGCTATCCGTATCCTGGATATTATCCAAAACGGCTTTGAAAGGGATTCCTACCCATTACACACTGGAACTCCCTCCGTATAGACGTCCAAAAATCATCAATACAATCGTACGTTCAAGCATCGATAAGTCGTGGAGTGTTTTGATGCGCGCCGTCAAAGTGGCTGCCCCGGCAGGCGTCGCCACCTGGGTGCTTGCCAACATCTATATCGGTGATGCGAGCATCTTGATGCATTTTGTCAACTTTCTGGATCCCTTCGCTCAAATGATTGGTTTGGACGGCTATATCCTGATGGCGTTCATCATCGGACTTCCCGCCAACGAAATCGTCCTTCCCATCTTGCTGATGGGATACCTCTCAACCGGCGCCTTAACGGAGGTAGATGATTTAAATTCACTAAAGCAAATTTTTCTCGATCATGGCTGGACTTGGCTGACAGCGCTGAATATGATGCTGTTCTCCCTCCTTCACTTCCCATGTGGTACGACGCTCATCAACATTTATAAGGAAACAAAGAGCAAAAAATGGACGTTTGCTGCATTTGCCATTCCAACAGGCATCGCGCTGATTGTCACGTTTGCTGTAGCACAGATTGTGCGGGGATTGGGACTACTATAATTGAAAATAAAAAAACAACGCCCTGGAGAAGGCACAATTTTCGCTTCTCCAGGGCGTTTCCATTCAATTTATTTCAAAAACATCATCATATAGTCTTCATCATAATAACTGCCGTCTACCTTCATGGCATTTTTCTCTGTCCCGAAGCTCTCGAACCCCAGCGATTCATACAATTTGACCGCGGACTGGTTGGATGAAACGACCGTGAGCATAATCTGCTCGAGCCCTTCCACTTCGTCCAGCTTCTTCAATAACTCCTTGAACAGGGCTTTGGCAATTCCTTTCCCCCTGTAGCTTGGGGTAGTAAAGACGGCGAAAATAGAGCCTTTATGCATCATCTTGCTGGGAGACTCCCTCATAAATGTTACGACGCTGACAAGGGCATCCCCGTCGAATGCCCCCATGGTGAAAGAAAAGTTGGTCGGCTTCAGCCGGATGGCGGTCTTGTTCAAGGCATCTTCCTCTGCAACTTTGTCCTCATAATTGGAAGCAAATGCTTCCGGATTCAGCTTCAAGCTTTCCAGCCGGATCCTCAAATATTCTTCTGCATCTTCTGAAGTCAACACACGATAGTCCATGATTCTAATCCTCCGATTTTTAAATAATATATGGTCCAGCAATCAATGCTGCGATCCAGGAAATGACCCCTACAAAATAAAACACTTTTCCTTCGTCTTCCCAGTCTTCATTTCTCGTGAGTCTATATCCTCCCGCCGCCAGTATGCTGATGATGGCCGGCAGCCAGATTCGGCTGGCATCCGTTTTCATGAAATCTGGCGCCATGAACAGAAACTGATCCGTCATAGTCTTTTTCAAGAGGACGAATAATAAGCCAAACACCATGAGAATGGAAAGGTAAAACAGCCACTTGCCATTTCGGATTCGAAAAAAGAACGAAATGCAGATCATCACGATGGCCGGAATGAGAAGAATCAAGCAGAACAGAAGGAAGACGAATGAGCTCGTTGCGAATGTAAACGTATCTTCGAGCGCCCGCATGACATCCGATTTCCTGATGTGTTCATTCGCCTCTATCACCTGCTTATTTCTGCTCGCTGCCCAAATTTCATACTTTTCGCCGTCAAAAGCCATCCACCCTGCACTTTCCCCGTCATACCACAGCGGCTGCATGGCTTGCGCATAGTGGGTGCTGATGCGGCCAGCCTTCCAAAGTCCCTTCTCGAGGTGTGCTTCATACATATTTACATTCGTTCTTCCTTTTTTCAAAGGACCTTCTGCATGAAATAAAAGCTGGAGTTCCCCATTATTTTGATAAAATTGAAATTCCTCCATTTTATCTATCGGAAGTCCATGCTTCTCATAAATATCGAGTTCGATCCCTTCTAAATGAACTGGCGGTTTTTCAACCGGAAATACCGCATAATAATTGGCCGTATTCCGCCCACCGCCTTCCTTGATGATCGTCGAATAAATAATATGGACCATCTCATTGTCCTTCGCCACTTCCACATTCGACAATACTGCAGTGGAGTATGCTGAAACACTCATGCTAACCGGTTTATATCCATCTCCATCCGGAAGGAAATACGTAAACGTATAATTATTTCCTCCTTCATCAGTTGCGATGAGGAAAGAAGCAGATTCCGGATCAAAGGCAGCCATCTTCACTTTTTTGGCTGCTGCAGCATCCATGAGAGGATCCAATTCCCCAGATTCGGTCTTCACTAAAAAGACGCCATATTCTCCTGAAAGAATCAGCAATTTCTGGCTTGTGAAAAGCTGATCGACATTGCGGGCAACCGTGTCTTCTTTTGCGTCATCTTTTCGGATCAACTCTTTATTTTTTAAATAATAGACGGTCCCGCCATCGGACGAAACCCAAAATGGATTATAAGGGCTTAATTCAAGTCCTTTCACTGTCCCCTGTTTCATTGAAAAATTGCTTTCCGTCAATGTACCAGTCTGCAGTTTATTTTCATTGGCACCGTAGACTTTCCATTCCCCGGTTTCTTCAGTCGCAAATACCCGTTTATGGCTTGCCGCCACGCCAAGATTCACACTGCGGCTCCAGCCATTTTCATTCAGCTTCAGTTCATTAAATAGATTTATAAGATAAAAGGCAATAAAAAAAGCCAAACCAGTCCCTATAAAAAACAAGCCTATTTTATATTTGGTTTTCAAGTCCATTCCCCCTGCCAATCAATTCTCCCTTTTCTCCTTAATTCCCTTCTTTGAAGCCAATCTTTTCGACAAATTTTTCCACACCGACTCTATTTTCAAAAAAACAGATTAGGCTCATTCCAGAAAGGGTATTTCATTGGTAAATGCTAATTTTGAGGTGATAAGGATGACGGCACAATTAAATGTACTCTCTCCCTTTACGGGGAAGCCATTTCCACTGGAAGATGTAAAGAAAACTAAATTTGCAAATGGGATGATGGGAAAAGGTATAGCGGTCATTCCTGAAGAAGGCAAGCTCGTTGCTCCATGCAGCGGGGAGGTCATCCAGGTATTCCCTACAAAGCACGCCATCTCCCTACAAACAGAATCTGGGATTGAAATCCTTGTTCAGATTGGCCAGGATACTGAAAGACTCGAGGGAAAAGGCTTCGAGGTCCATGTAGAGGAAAAAGATAAAGTCAAGGGAGGAGACCTCTTGATCAGTTTCGATTTGGACGCTCTTCATCAAAAAAGCGTGCCCATCGAATCCCCGGTTGTCATCATCAATGCAAACCGGATTGATTCTATGAATCGCACAACAGACCCAACCGTCACTGCAGGCTCCAGCGTTCTATTGGAACTCGGAGTAAAAGAGGAAGATGAAAAACAGGATGCTTAGACACAAAGAAGCACCTATCCTACTAATCATTCAGTAGGATAGGTGCTTTTTTTCATCCCGAAACCATTTTCATCACTTCGGCCTGCTTGAATAAATCGTCAACAGGATACACTCTTCCAAACTCATCTTTATAGATGAGATGCTTTCTCTCAAATTTAGTCGGTGTATCGATCCCTGCTGCCGCAGCCAGATTGAACACCCCTTCTCTTAAGGAAAGGAGATAGTTGCACGTACGGAAGGATTTCTCCTCGACAATCAACGCACGCTGAAGCTTCGGATCTGTCGTTGCCACCCCGACAGGACAGTTATTCGTATGGCACACCTGTGCTTGGATGCATCCAACTGAAAACATCAACCCGCGGGCAATATTCACTAAGTCCGCTCCCATCGTCATTGCCATGACAATTTTATCCGGAGTCAACAGCTTCCCTGATGCGAAAATTTTCACACGGTCGCGCACGCCATATTTCGTAAGCATGTCATGTACGAGTGGAAGTCCAGCTCGGATCGGAAGCCCCGCAGCATCGGCAAGCTCTTGGAAAGAAGCACCGGTACCGCCTTCTCCACCATCAACCGTAATGAAATCAGGACCTTTTCCAGATTCCTTCATATCCTTTGCAAAGGCCTCGAGATCGTCTAAATTACCAACGACAATTTTGATCCCGACAGGCTTGCCGCCAATTTCGCGAAGCTTTTCAATGAACTCAAACATCTCATGGTTGTTATTGAATTGTCGGAAGCGGTTTGGACTGTCCACTGTTTTCCATGGCTCCACATTACGGATTTCAGCGATTTCCGGCGTCACCTTAGAACCATCGACATGGCCGCCGCGCGTTTTGGCGCCTTGGGCAAATTTAAGTTCGAACGCTTTGACTTCCTCAATCTCGCTTTTTCGTTTAAATTCTTCCCAAGAGAATTCTCCATCCTTTGTCCTTACACCAAATAATCCGGGACCGATTTGATAAATGATATCGACGCCGCCTTTTAAATGATGCTGGGACAAACCGCCTTCCCCTGTATTCATCCATGTACCGCCGGCCATCCCCAATCCAGTGGACAAAGCGGTAATCGCTTTTTCACCAAGGGCGCCGTAGCTCATGGCAGACTGCCCGACAAACCCCTTCACTTTAAATGGCTTGCGGCAAGTGTCGCCGCCAATGACGATCGCATCATCATCGCGGAGATAAAAGGGATCCGCTTCTGTATATTCACGGTGCTCCTGCCTTCTGAACAGATTGTCTTTATCAATCTTATAAATCTTCGTCCTGATTTTTTTCTCGTTGTCGACCTTCAGTTCATCACGCTGCACAGGATACATCGCATTTCTCACATAGTAGCCTGGCCCGTCGAAATCCCGCTCAGATCCGAATCCCATCATTCTATTTTTATACTTGGCCGAAATGACCGTATCCTGGTATTGCCTTCTGGAGAATGGCCTTGCTTCGTTATCATTATGAAATAAATATTGCCTTAGCTCAGGACCGATTTTCTCCAGGATATAGCGCATTTTCCCAAGGACCGGATAGTTCCTCAGAACGGAATGCTCCTCCTGCTTCTCGTCTTTCAACCAAATGATTCCGAATATTACTAGCGGAACGATAATGATTAAAACTACTAACCCTACTAATATATAGGAAGCTACTGTCATTTCTTCACTCTTCCTTTCTATTTTATTTAAATTAATTTAAAAGCCAGAGAAATAATATGGCCAATGCGGCTACCATTCCCCCGCTTGCAAGCGCAATCATGCGGTACATTTTCTGACCTTTCCCCGCATGCATGAAGATGAACAGCTGCAGGAAAACCTGGACGACCGCCATCCCGATCAAAATCCACTTCAGAACGACCGGCCCAAGCTGCAATCTCCAATCCATCACCAAATAAAAGGCAATGGCCGTAAAAAGAATCATCAAGGCAAAAGATACATAATAGGTCACTTTCGTTCTTTTTCCCCCTTCCATCGTCACCCCGCCTTTCCAAATAAATAAACGACGGTGAAAATAAAGACCCAAACGACATCAACAAAATGCCAATAAAGGCTGAAGACCTTTATTTTCAAGGAAGTATCTTCATTCAAGCCCTCTCTGAGCAGATGAAAAAGCAGGACGAGCATCCAGATGCAGCCTGCCAGAACGTGGCTTCCATGGGTGCCTGTCAAAAGGTAAAAAGATGCTAAAAAAGAACTATCCGTTATCCTATACCCTTTTTCCACATACGTTAAAAACTCTTTTATTTCCAATCCAAGGAATCCCATCCCCAAAAGAAGCGTAAAAAGCAGCATGAGGATCATTTTCTTCTTAGTTTTCCCCTGAAGAAAATAACCAGCCATGGCACAAGTGAAGCTGCTTGAGAGCAGGACAATCGTTGATACCGCCGTTTCTTTCAGTTCAAAAAGACCCTCCGGCGATGGACCGGACCCCGTATGACTTTTCAATGTCAGATAGACGCCGAATAATCCGCCGAATATCACCACTTCTGCTGAAATGAAAAACCACATCGCCAGCACTTTGTCTTTGGCTTTTTCCCTTTGCATCTCCTGTAGAGGGGATGACCCGGTTTGAGTTGTCTCCATCATCGGCCCCCCTTCCTTTCTTCCCGCTCTGCCAATTCTTCTGCGGTGATGAAATGTCCGCCTTTATCAGTGAAGGAGCGCCAGATGAGCATCCCGAGAATCAATATTCCTCCCCCGATTTTCACCAGGTTCCAGTCAAAAATGAACCCAAACGCTGTCATAAAGAAAATACCGCTCAGTATCATCGGCTGGACATTGGAAGGCGGGATATGGATCGGCTTCAGTTTTTCAGCAGGCTGAAATGTTCCGTCGCCCTCCATCTTTTCTTTCCAAAAAGCATCAACTCCCCTGACAAACGGTCTTCTGGCAAAATTGTATTCCGGCGGCGGAGACGGTATTGCCCATTCGAGCGTCCGCCCGTCCCATGGATCTCCTGATGCATCTCTCACGCCGTTTCTGCAGCTCCAATAAACCGTATAAATAAAGAAAAGAACACTCAGTCCCATCAGGAAAGCCCCGATCGTACTGATCATATTCAACGTGCCGAGGCCACTATCTTCAAGGTATGTGTACACCCTTCTCGGCATGCCCATTAATCCCATGATGTGCATCGGGAAAAATGTGAGATGAAACCCGATGGCAAACAGCCAGAACTGCCATTTTCCCCTTTTCTCATCCAAAAGGAACCCGAACATCTTCGGCCACCAGTAATAAAGCCCTGAGAAAATCCCTAAGATAGTCCCTCCGACGATGACATAATGAAAATGTCCGACAACGAAGTAGCTGTCATGGTATTGATAGTCTGCAGGCGCCGCTGCAAGCATGACGCCGGTCACCCCGCCCATCACGAACGTCGGGATGAAAGAGAGTGCATAAAGCATGGCGGTATTGAATCGGATCACTCCGCCCTTCAACGTGAACAGCCAATTGAACACTTTAATTCCTGTCGGGACGGCAATCGACATCGTCGAAATGGCAAAAATCGCATTGGATGCAGGACCAAGCCCCACTGTGAACATATGGTGCACCCACACCATAAATCCTAAGAACCCGATAAGAACGATGGCAAAAACCATCGAGGTATATCCAAAAAGCTTCTTTTTGGCAAAGGTGCTGATGACATCGGAGAAAATCCCAAATGCGGGCAGAATCAATATGTAGACCTCCGGATGCCCAAATATCCAAAACAAATGCTGCCAAATCAATGCGTTTCCTGCATCAGCTGACAGAAAGCTTGTCCCGAACAGCCTGTCGAAAGATAACAATAAAAGAGCGACAGTCAGTGCAGGGAAAGCAAATAAAATAAGAAGAGAAGTGACAAGGGTCGACCACGTGAACAAAGGCATGCGGGTGAGCGTCATCCCCTTCGTCCGCTTGTTCAAGATCGTCACAAGGAAATTGATGGCCGTCAGCAGCGTACCGATTCCCGCAATCTGCAGACCGAGGGCATAGTAGTCATTTCCCGGCCCTGGCGAAAACTCCTTCAAAGCAAGAGGGGCATATGCTGTCCACCCTGCAGTCGGAGATCCCCCTAGGATAAAGCTGATATTTACAAGAGACCCGCCTGCAAAAAACAGCCAGAAGCTGAGCGCATTCAAATAAGGAAAAGCAAGATCCCTCGCGCCAATCTGTAAAGGAACAGCCACATTCATGAGTCCAATCAATAGTGGCATGGCCACGAAGAATATCATCGTGGTGCCGTGGGTCGTCATCATCTGGTTGTATTTTTCCCCTTGGAAAACCCAAAATTGATTCTCCGGAAGGGCGAGCTGGACCCTCATGATCAAGGCATCAAGACCCCCTCTTAAAAAGAAAGCCCCTCCAGCAGTCAAATAGAGAATGCCTATTTTGCTGTGATGGGTGGTTGTCAGCCAGCCCCACAGCCACTTCCATTTCTTAAAATAAGTGAGCAATCCCACGCCGATCAATAAAAAGAGGAGGATAGACATGTCAGCAGCCAAAATATCTGAAGGGAAGGTTATCTTTTTCCCCCATAGCGTGTATTTAAGATCCATGACCGCCATCTCCTTTTCCACTGATTCCATCAAGCTCTAAGCTCTGAACGTGCTCTGCCAGCTCCTCTTTCTCCTTCGCGGAAAGGTGTTTGAAAGATGGCATTTCTGTACCAGGCTTATATTTCTTGGGATCATTAATCCATTTCACAATATTTTCTTTCGTATTCGGAAGTACGCTCGCAATCCGGTCATGGTCTGCAAAGCCGGTCAAATTCGGAGCATTCCCACGGCTGATGGTTTCACCGCTTCCATTGACGGCATGGCAGGACAAGCAATTCTTTTTAAATACCTTTTCGCCGGCAGCTGCACTTTCCGTCTTTTGGTTGCCGCTTTCTTTTTGCTTCATAGCCTGCTTCCACTTTTGAAAGTCTTGTTTCGACTCTGCTTTCACGGTAAACAGCATATAAGCGTGCGCTGCTCCGCAAAGTTCTGCACACTTTCCTTCATAGCTGCCTGGTTCATCCGCTTTCACCCATAATCGATTCGTTTTGCCTGGAATCGCATCCATCTTGCCTCCGAGCTGCGGCACCCACAAGGAATGAATCGTGTCATCCGACCGGATCACCAGCACCACATCCTGGTTTGTGGGGATGTGCAGAACATCCGAAGTCTTGATGTCCCCATCCAAATAATGAAATTCCCACCAGAACTGATGGGCCGTCACTTCAATGACCGTTTTCCCTTGGAGATTCTTAGCATCTGCTGCATCTGATAAATGATATGTACTCTTCACCGTAGGAATGGCGATGATGATCAGGATCACAATCGGAATGACCGTCCAGGTGATTTCCAGCTTCTTATTCCCGGAAGGTCCATTCGGAATATGATTCTTTCTCTCCGGCGTGATGCGATATTTCCATAAAAAATAGAAAAACAAAATAAAGACCGTTGCCAGCACGAGAAGCATCAAGTAAATGGTGAGCTGAAACAAATCAAATTCCTCGCGGGCAGCAGGCCCCTTTGGATCCAACACATCAATCCCGCTGCAGCCGGAAAGCGCTGCAATCATGAATATTAAAAAAACAGGCAAAAACCTTTTATACAAAGCCGCTCCTCCCTTCCTCATTACAAACCCTTAATAATATGTTCCATACCACTCCAGTTTTAAACTAAACTTTATTTTTTGTGGAATTGTGGAAGGTGGATAAAATCGGGAGAGCACAGTCACGCCCCGATTTTTGTCGAATGCAAAAAAACCGGCCCGCCAATAAAGGCAGAACCGGTTTCAAACTCAAGTTTATGATAGGAGCAGCAGCCACAGATATAGGCCGGCCAATGTGATGAACAGCACTGGGAGCGTCAGGATGACCCCCACTTTGAAGTAGTAGCCCCATGTAATTTTGACTCCTTTGCCCTTCAATACATGCAGCCACAACAAAGTTGCGAGGGAACCAATCGGCGTCATTTTTGGACCCAAATCCGACCCGATGACATTGGCGTAGATCATCGCCTCTTTAATCACCCCTGATGCATGAGCGTCCGTGATGGCCAGCGCATCAATAAGGACCGTCGGCAAATTATTCATGACGGATGATAGAACCGCGGCCAGGAAGCCCATCGCCATAGTCGATGCAAACAATCCGTGGTGAGCAGCACCCTCCAGGACATCCGCCAACAAGTCGGTCAATCCGACATTCCGCAGTCCATAGATAACAACATACATCCCAATGGAGAAAAAGACGATGGCCCACGGAGCCCCTTTAATGACTTTGCGGACATGCACCGCCTGGCTCCTTCTTGCCATGAGCAAAAAGACAATGGCGATGGCCCCTGCAATGAAGCTGACTTTGACATGAAAGAAGCCGCTGGAAAAGTACCCGATGAGCAAGCCGGCCAGCACAATCCAGGACAGGATAAACAGATCTTTGTCTTTGATCGCTTCTGCAGGCTTTTTCACTTGGGAAGCGTCATAAGAAGCGGGAATCGATTTTTTAAACAACAAATATAGGACCGCCATACTTGCCGCTAGGCTGAATAAGTTCGGAATGATCATCCTTGAGGCATATTCCGAAAAGGAGATATGGAAGTAGTCGGCCGAAACGATATTCACCAGATTGCTGATGGTAAACGGCAATGATGTGGTATCCGCGATGAACCCGCTCGCCATGATGAATGGCAGGAGCATCTTGTCTTTCCAATTGAGCGCCCTGACCATGGCTAACACGATCGGGGTCAAAATAAGCGCAGCGCCGTCATTGGCAAAAAAGGCTGAAACGACAGCACCGAGGAATGTGACATAGAGGAACATTTTCTTCCCGTTTCCATCGGCCAGGCGCGCCATATGCAAAGCCGCCCATTCAAAAAATCCAATTTCATCTAAAATTAACGAAATGATGATGAGTGCAATAAACGTGAGCGTCGCATTCCAAACTATATCTGTCACTTCTACGACATCATGCAGAGATACAACCCCGGCAGCCAAAGCCAAAAGCGCTCCTCCGCATGCCGACCACCCAATCCCCAGGTTTCGGGGCTGCCAGATGACCAGTGTGAGAGTGGCGATAAAAATCAAAACGGCAATCCAAACCAAATGTGTCTCTTCCCTTCGATGAAGCACTTTTTATCTATTATCATTTAATATTCCTTCCCCATTATATAAACAGCTGAAGACGCAGGCAATCTTTTTGAAAAAGGCCCTTTTCTGCAAAAAAAGAGTACAAATCCCATAGAAGGATTCATACTCTTTTTTCGCAAATGTTTTTATAAGCTCTGCGTCAGCAGGAATATATTCAGCACAATGATGACCCCTGCAATGACCCATGCAATGTTCGTGGTCCATTTTGCATTGACGAGGCTTCCCATCAGCTTGCGGTCGCTGGTGAAAAGAATGAGCGGTACAAGGGCGAAAGCAATCCCGAATGAGAGCACCACTTGGCTCAGTACGAGTGCATGCGTCGGATTGACGCCTAAAATGATGATGACGAGCGGCGGCAGCATGGTGATGAATCGGCGCAGATAAATCGGAATCCTTTTTTGGATGAACCCCTGCATCACGACGTCGCCGGAGAGTGTACCTACAGTTGAACTGGATAGCCCTGCAGCCAATAAACCTATTCCGAATAATTGGGCAGAAAACGGACTGATCAACTCGCCAAACTTTTGAAATGCTACATCAAGGTCGGATACATCCAATCCATTTTGGAAAAACAACGCACTCGCTACAATCAGCATGCTTGCATTGATCACGCCAGCCAAGGCCATGGCAATGATGATGTCGACAAATTCAAATCGGAAGATCTTTTTCTTTTCCGAGTCGTTTGTGCCGACCACCCTTTTTTGGGTCAAGGCAGAGTGAAGATAGATGGCATGCGGCATGACCGTAGCCCCTAAAATCCCTGCCGCCAACAGGATGCTGTCGACTCCTTCAAACTTTGGCGTCAATAATCCGGCAACAAGCGGTCCCGCTTCCGGTCTTGAGATGAATACCTGTATACCAAAGGCAACGACAACAATGAGCACCATTCCCGTGATGCCTGCCTCCAGAGAGCGGAGCCCCCTTCTTTGAAGCTCGAGGATGGCGAACGACCCGGCTGCCGCAATCAGAGCAGCGGCAATCATCGGGATATCAAAGAGTAGATAAAGTCCGAGGGCCGCTCCGATAAACTCTGCCAAATCCGTTGCGATGATGACGATCTCCGCCTGGATCCAAAGGAAAATCCGGACCGGGAACGGAAAACGATCCCTGGCCACTTCAGACAGGTTTCTGCCTGTGGCAATCCCAAGCTTGGCAGACATCGTCTGGATCAAAATAGCCATTAAATTAGAAAATAAGATGACCCAAAGCAATAAATAACCGTATCTTGAGCCCGCTGCAATGTTGGTCGCGAAATTCCCCGGATCGATATAGGCGACGGAGGCTACGAAGGCAGGGCCAAGAAACGGCAGCACCCTTTTCCACCCTTTCGTCTTCCCGCTGAGTACCGCTGCAGCCGACGACGTAAGATCTTTCCTTTCAATTGTTCTGTCTTTCATGAAGTATTTCCCCTTTTATATGGTGACTATTTCCGTAAAGATTAATGTTAAAACCCGAACCGATTTCAACGTAAAAATAGCTATGTTTAAATGAAACAAGCATTTTCCTTAGTATAAAAATGTTTCCCGAAGCAAACTTTTATTGTAAAAAAAGTAAGAACCCTATGATTCCTACACTCAAATTATATGCGGTGAAGACCAATTTTGCAATCAATGAAATGCAAAAGGGGCAAGGTCTCTACTTGGCCCCTTTCCCGCCATATGCCATCGTGCCGCGATTTCAGCCATGTAATTTTCTATTCAATTTTTTATGGCTGTAAGAGGCTTTTTCGGAGAAATAAATCCGTCATTGGGGACATTTCTCTTGCAGTTCCTGATAAAATGCCTGTGCTGCCTCTGCGATTTCCCTGCCCTGATTCATCATCATCAAATGGGTGCTTTCCGGGAGAATGACAGTTTTTGAGTATGGAAGAGAGGCACTTTTTGCCTCAATCAATTTAAGCTTCCACTCCAGCCTTTCTTCCTTCTCGGCTGGCATGAATAAGACCGGACATGTGAGGCCCTCATATTGTGACGGGATATCAATATCACATCCTGCAGCCAGCAGTTGTGCAGCGATTTCATTGTTTTGCTGGAACGTGACGGTCCCATTCGGGAGATTATACAGTGGAATTTGATGGGCAATCTTGGCGAACTCCTGCCAATGCTCCTTTGCAAAATAAACAAAATCCTCTTTCGAAATAAACTCCGGATATGGACGCTCAAGCCTTTCCTTCACAAGTTCTTCTTTGGTCCCTTCCCTTTCACCATTCGGACCGATCAAGTTGAGCATGCCTCCATCCACCAGCGTCAACGAACGGACATATGCAGGGAATTTCGCGGCAAGCACAAGCGCCGTTTCGGCTCCGAGCGAGTTCCCGATGAAATGGGCTTTCTCAATTCCCATTGCCTTTATGGCCTCTACTATATCTTTTGCCAGATTCTCCAGTTCATATCCTGTTTCCGGTTTTCCCGATGCCCCGTGTCCCCGAAGGTCCATTGCGATTACATGATAATTCTCTTTTAATAATTCAGCCGTATCCTTCCACACAAATGATGCAAAGATTCCCCCAGGATGAAGGAGAACAACCGGCTCCCCTTTATGGCTGTATTCAAATACAGCAATTTCTGTTTGATTAACATTTATTAGATTCATAAGTTGCTACCCCTTCGCAAAAACGACTAGTCAGTTTATAAAAAGTATAATTTGCACCTTCGCATTATGTCAATATTTTCAGAAAAATGGGACACAGGGACAGGTTCCTTGTCCCACCCCACCCATATGTACAAACAAAAACCCGCCTGAATAGACGGGTTAAGATTCACACTTAAATGAAGTTTCTTGCATTGTTGTTTCGGCCAAAGCGATAGATGGCAACAAGGAAGAAAGCTGCAGCGAATGCCAATAGGATCAAGATGTTCAAATAGATGCTTCCGATGCTGATGCCCTTTTGCAGCTTATCGATGGCTGATAGTGCCCAGTGCTGCGGCAGGAATTCTGCGATTTTCTGCGCAGCATCCGGCATGATGGCAACCGGCCAGAAGCAGCCTGAGAGCATGCAGGTCGGGATGACCAGGAAGTTTTGCAGCGCCCCGAAAGAAGCCGTGCTGGACGTGAATGCGACGATAATCAATCCCAACCCTACTGCGACAAGGGCAAAGACAAGAAGAATGAACAGCATTTCTCCGAACGCCATATTGGTCTCGATATGGAAGACGTTATTCATCATGTAAATCGTAAAGGAGATTTGAACAGCCATGATGATCATATTGACCAAGATATTGGAAAGCACATATTTCCTGGCACTGATCGGTGTGGAAAGCAGCCTGAAGTACGTTCTGTTTTCTTTTTCCTTCAATATGATTTCGGACAGGTTGCCTGCGGACATCAGGAGGAACATCAGCAAGAATCCAATTGTTTGGGACGTCATATCCCGATTTTTCGAAAGGTCCTTCAAGGAAACGGTCTTCATGCTGAAGTTTTCCTTCTGGTAGTTAGCATACATCTCATGAAATGCCTTTTGATCGCCATGAGCCGTTTTTCCGATGGCTGCGACATTATCCAAATACTGATACAAGTACGCTTTGATAAACGAAGTGACCTGCGCCCCTTTAATGGACACCATTTGGATGCCGGATGGATTTCCGTCCATCAGGCTCTGAGTGAAACCTTCGTCAATTTTGATCACAACATCCAGCTTTCCGGATGAAATTTGATCAGCGATGGCAGAATCCTTAATCTCTGTAACTTTTACATGATCAATATTTTTCAAAAAGGAGATGGTTCCTGAAGAAGCTTCTCCTCGATCTTGGCTGGCGATTCCGATATGGATGGTTTGTACGTTTGAACCTCCATACGCCGCGAAGGCAATCAGGATTCCAATCAGCGGCATCCCAAAATAGATGATGAAACTGCGTCTCGTATTGAACGTAACCTTTAACGTATGTCGGATGAGCCAAAGAAGTTCTTTCATTTACAGCCTCTCCTTTCTTCTCATGGCTGTGACTGTCAATAAAAGCAGGACAGCAGCCAGGCCGAAATTAAGCATCATGGCATGATAGGCACCATCGAACTGATTCATGTAAATCGCTCGATTAAGCCCTTCCCTTACCCATGTAATCGGGGATAATTCTAATAAAAAGTGCAGGAATCCATCTCCTTCGATGACAAAATAAGCGCCTCCGAAGAATGAGGAAAGCTGGATAAAAAGTGTGAGAAAGCTGCGAGTGCTTGCACCCGTTTTCATAAGGAAACTGCAGCCGAGCCCCAGACTGATGGCGAAAACAACTTGGGATAGAAGTATAAGTATGACAAGTCCAAGGTGGTCACCCCAATTTGCTTTAAAGACATATTTGCTAAATGCCATGACGGCCAGGATGCAGATTCCGTTCACCGCAATGCAGCCCAACAGTTTTCCAAGGAAGATCTCCCCTTTTGAAACCGGTGAAGCAAGCAGGCGGTCTGCCGTATTTCTTACCCTCTCGCCCCGAATGAGCGTACTAGCGCTTATGGCTGAATACATGGCAATCATGGAAGTCATCGCAATTGCATAATAATCCATCGATCCGACTTGGCGGTCCGATTTCAAGGAAGACTCCTTGATATAGTCATCCTTGGATGGGGCCATGACAGTTGAGATCCCGCTTGGGTCCACTTTGCTGATTTCCGCCGCGGCATTGTACTTTCCGGCATACGAGGAAAGGGCACCGCTAATCATGGATCCTTCAATGCTTGCCCGGTCATTTTCATAAAGGGTGATGCCGTTGTCGTTCAACTCCACATATCCTTCGTAGTTCCCTTGTTTGACTTCTTTCTTCCCGTCCATACCGGACTTTATTTTCTTGAACTCGATTCCTTCTTTTTTCATTGCACCGGCAAACTGCTGGAATGATTCAGAAGCCATTCCTGTGCTGTTATCTTTGTAAAGGACGCGGATATCATCGACGGAAATTTTTTTATCGAAGGCACTGGATAAAGCCGTACCCAGTACAAGCATGAGCACAATGGGAAACGCCAGCATAAATGAAAATGTCCGGACATCCCTGAAGATTGTTTTGAATTCTTTTAGAGCAATATTGAGAATATTCACTTTGCATTCCGCCTCCTTTAGTCTCTTAAATTTCTTCCTGTTAATGTTAAAAAGACCGTTTCCAAATTCGGTTCCTGCTCATCCAGTGATCGGATTTCGAAACCGTTGTTGATGAGGAAGCCGATGATGCTGTTCAAATTATTGATGCCTGTATCGGAATTGACTTTAATCATGTTATCTTCGATTTGCACAGTGTTCACGCCGTGGATTTTCTTCAGATCTTCCAATGGAAGGTTCTCGGCAGACTTTACTTCGATCCAGACATCCTTTGTATCAGTGATGATGGATTTCAGCTGCTCCTTCGTTCCCTCCGCAATGACTTTCCCGTGGTCGACGATGGCGATTTTCGTACAAATTTCCTCGACCTCTTCCATGTAGTGGCTCGTATAAATGATGGTGCATCCCATTTCGTTCAGTTTTTTCACCGATGTTAGGATGTAGTTCCTTGACTGTGGATCAATTCCGACTGTTGGCTCATCCATGATGATGATCGATGGCCTGTGGGCGATGGCGCAGGCGATATTCAAACGGCGCTTCATCCCGCCGGAGAAGTTTTTCGGATAGCTTTTATGCTTATCGCTTAAGCCGACGAATTCAAGGGCCTCTTCCACTCGATCCTTTAATTCCTGGCCGCGGAGTCCGTACAGTCCGGCAAAGAACCTGACATTTTCGTAGGCAGTGAGATCTTCATAGATGGCGAGATCCTGCGGCACCATCCCAATATTCATCTTGGCGAACTTCTTGTGTTTCCGGATATTTTTCCCGAGGATTTCGATGTCGCCATCGTTGCTCTGCAGAAGTCCTGCAATCATATTGATGGTCGTGCTTTTTCCTGCCCCGTTCGAACCGAGGAATCCGAAGATTTCCCCTTCCCTGATGTTTAATGACATATGGTCAACTGCGATGAAGTCCCCAAATTTCTTCGTTAAGTTATTGATTTCTAAAACGTTCATTTTTCCACCCCTAAGTTCTTTATGTTCTCATTATAAAAAAAAGGGGAACTCCCCGGCAGTGCAAGAGTTCACCCTTTTCATATGAGAATATTCACTTTTCATTTATGAGAATCTTCATTCGAGCGGCAGGAGCGTCGTTACAGAGAATCCGCTGCTGCCATCGACGATGATCGTCCCTTTCACAGCAGCCGTCCGTTCCTCCATCCCCATGATCCCGAGGCCCTTTTTCACCTTTTCCGCACCTTTTCCATTATCCTTCACTTCAAAGCGGATGAATTTATTCAACACATTCAGATCAATGGAAACCGCAGTGCCACGGGAATATTTCAGCATATTTGTCAATGCTTCATACACATTCTCATGAATCACTTTCCATTGAATGGGTGTGATCAAATCAATGTTGCCTTTATGGACAAAAACGGTCTGCACATCATTCTTTGCAGCAAATTCATCAAGCAGCAGCTTGATCCGGTGAATCCCCATCTGCTCCACAGGCGGCTTCATGTCTTTTAACGTCAATCGGATTTTTTCAATGCCTTCTTTGGAAATGTGAATCGCATTTTGCAGAAGCTCGACGGCTTTTGTTTGATCCGTTGCAATCAGGCGCTTGGAAGCTTCCATTTGAATAAGGGCCCCCGTCATGGCATGTCCGATGTTATCGTGGATTTCCTGCGATATGCGGTTTCGCTCCTCCAGCTTCACGGTGTATTGGGACTGCTTCAGGAACTCATTGCTGTCATTCATATTTTTGGTCATTTTCTGAAGGGCAGCCCGCTTGGCATCCAATTCCTGATCGTAGATTCTCAACTTTTCCGCAGCTGTACACATCCCCTCAAAAAATAGGAAACTGACTCCTGCAATGAATCCATAGTCCACCCAGATTGATGAATGCAAAAAAAGAATCGGAATAGCAGCACCTAATAACAATGGCCATTTCTTCTCCGTATAATAGCTTAACAGTTCAAACTGATTCACAGGCAGCAAAAAAATAATGGAAGGATGCACTTCATGTGCGGCACCTGCAGCAACAAGCAATGAAAGAACATGCCCGGCTTGAATGGCTTTCGTGTTTTTCACAATATAAACTGCCAGATTGATGCACACATAAAGCAAGAGGGCGAACACTACCCACGATAAATTCTCTTCCTTGGATTGAACCAGTTTGAACATGATAAACAGCAAGATGAACAATTTATTGAAAATCAGCCAGACATCCATAGACATAGCCCTTTACTTCCCTTTTCCCGTCAGATAGTAGATGGCAATCTGCGTCCGATGTTCGAGGCCCGTCTTTGATAGGATCGTCGAAATATAGTTGGCGATGGTCCCCTCTGAGATATAAAGCGTCTTGGAGATTTCCTTATTGGACAGCCCCTTGGCAATCTGCTCCATGATGCTGATTTCCCGCTCCGTGAACATACTTCTATCAATCTTCGACTCTGGCTCTATAGCCTTGGCTTCCTGCAGGTTGGCCCTGATTTTATCAAGCACCACATCCTGCATGACCGTATTCCCATTATGTACACTTTTGATGGCATCCCTTATTCGTTCTGGATCTGTATTTTTCAGGAGGTAGCCTTTTGCCCCATTTTTCACGGCGTCCAATATGTATTCATCATCATCAAATGTGGTAAGGATGAGCGGCTTGGCCATCGTCTGTTCACTGATCAGCTTCGTCGCCTCCACTCCGTTCATGTTCGGCATCCGGACATCGAGCAGGGCCACATCCACCTCATTGGCAAGGCAAAAGTCCACAGCCTCCTTCCCGTCATCAACGGTAGCAAGGATCTCACACTCTTCATACGTGGAAAGAATGATCTTCATCCCCTCCCGAATGAAAGAATTATCATCCGCAATAATAATTTTGATTTTCACAGAATTCCCGTCCTTTAAAAGTTGCTTTTTTACCATTATATACTATCTGAAGGAGGGAAAACGCAAAAAAACAGAGAGGCGAACTCCCTGTTTTTCTTAATTCTGATATGTAGCTGATTACATTCCTACGAAAATTCCCATTAATCCAAGGATGATCGTCACGCCTGTACTCATCCAAACAACATCTTTAAAGTCTACCTTCATCTTAGCTTCTGCCTTTTGATTATCAAACATGTTAAGCATCTCCTTTTTTAATGTGTTTTTCCGTGTCATCCGTGTCAATTGTTATAGTACATATATACCCGGGAGGTAAAAGGCTAAACCATAAAAATGGGAAAAAATCAAATTAATTGTGTGAGGTGCTTTTTGGTGCCTGGTGTCCGGTTTTGTTCGAATGAAAAAGGCCCCTGAAATCAGGGGCACCGTGTTATTTGAAGTTGTATTCCTTCAGGATTCTTTTCGCAATCAGGTCATAGCCTTTTTTGTTGGGATGCAGCGAATCGCTGAAATATTGTGCTGATTTTTCTTTCAAAATGCCATCTGTGGCAATGAATTTTACATTTGGATATTTATCAGTGAAGGAGCGGCTCGTATCATTCCACTCATCAACAACGCTTTGGATTTTCTGTGAATCCGGATATGGGTTATACAAACCTAAAAACAAGATCGGGGCATCTGGATTTTTGTCCCTGATGATTTTAAAAATGTTATCCAAGTTATTTAAATAGTCCTTCTTCCCTTGATCGATTTTAGCTTGATGGATTTCCGAAAGGTTCCCGCCGTTGCTTTCGATTAAGTCATTCGTTCCTATGAACATAATGATATAATCTGCGTTACTTAGGCTTTTGCGCGCCTTTCCATATTTCAATTGATGGAGGAGTCCATCTGTCTGCTGGTCAGGAATCCCGAAGTTCGAGACTTTTACGATTCCCTTGTGTTTTTTCGAAAGGACTTTTTGAAGATCGCCCGCATATCCTCCCTCTGGCCTGTCATTCAACCCATAGGTCAAGGAATCGCCGAGTGCTGTAACTCTAGATGTTGTCATTTTCTCTTTTGCTTCTTTATCCTTTTTATTACTCAGCGCCATCGCCCAGGAAAGGATCGCTCCAGCAATGACCACAATTAGTATAATCGTGATGAATTTTTTCATAATACCCTCCTATGTCTATGATAGTTGCTTCCCTCTTGCAGCATATTTCAAACTGGAAACTATAGGTTCTTCGACTCCATTTAAGTTCGTCATTGTCTATTGTTTGTTTTAAAATGGATTTATATGAACATTCACTACATGAGGAGGGAAAATAATGAATCTAACTTATGAAGTTTTATCAGCAGACGACGCGGAAAAGTGCAGGGATTTGTGCAACGAATTGATGGTCTTTCAAAAATCAAAAGCTTCTATCACCCCTGAGCTGTTCGACAGCATGAACTTTGAAACAAGGATGATCCCTTCGGTTGAAAAAGCCATCCATAATTATATCGTGCTGGTGAAAGATGGCGAGAAACCTGTCGGCTACGTCTATTCCAACATTTCGCCAAAAAAAGCCTACGACAGCAACTTTGCCGTTTTCTTTGACATGGATTCCGTCAGCCGCCAAAATGTCGGCTGCCTATCCCAGTTCTACATCAAAGAGGAATATCGGAAATACGGCGTGGGGTCGAAGTTGTTCAACATGTCCATGGAATGGCTGAAGCAATTCGAGGATGTGGAAGATTTGTTCATTTTTGTGTCGAACGGAAATGAAGATGCCTTGGAATTTTACAATCGAAAGGGTTTTGCGGTGAGTCATCAAATATTGGATGGGTTTATCACGGTTTTGAGGAATAAATCTGCGGGGTAACTCCTCTCACTATTTTACATATTTTGGATTGCTGAGCGGTTATCGCCGAAAGTGCGGCGGTCGAGCCCGAAAGTTGAGCGGTTAACTCAAAAAGTGCGGCGGTCAAGCCCGAAAGTTGGGAGCAAACACCCCGAACCCCGGTCGACCACCGCACCTCAACAAGATAATGATTATTTCATATATTTTTCAACCAATTCAAAGCATCGATCAGCTGTCAGGTTGTTTTCAACTGCGACATACTCTAATTGTTCCTGCGTGCCGCCTTTGTATTTCAAGGACGCCTCTTTCGCCGTCTTATCCCTGTACTTGATCCATTCACGCTGTTCTTTTCTGACCTGGTCCATCTTATCGGAAGGAAGCTGTTTGATTAAGACTTGATAAATTTCATTCAGCAATCCGTCCCATTTATCGAACAAGTTCCCTTCTATGTTCTTTAATGCATATGTACTGCTGTCTGTCGGGTTTTTACGCATTTCTTCCGTTTCTTTTTTGGCTTCGTTTAGTTTCTTGAGATAGTCTTCCTTTAGACTCCCCGTGTTCGCGGAGGAGTCTTTTTCGGTTTGTTCAGTTGTATCATTCTTTTCATTATCTTCTGGAGGATTTGTGTTTTCAGCAGATTGAGTTTCTTTCTGCTGGTTGTCAGACTCTTCATTTGATTTTTCCGAGGAGTTTCCGCAGGCGGCCAGGAGCAAGATTAATACCATCGCCATTCCTATGAATGATTTTTTCATTTACAACTACCTTTCTTCTAAAATGATTTATATATATTCACCTTAACATATTTTCCCTATTCAAATCTCCCCATATAAAAACCGAGCATGGAATCATTGCGATTCATGCTCGGTTTCGGGATCAAAATTTTTAAATTGCATCCTCGTGCCAGCGCTGGTTCTTTTCAATAAACAAAACGCCGAGTTCATGATGCTCGCCTTCGTACAAGGCGCACTGGGTGAAGCGGATCTGTCCGTTTACGTCGATGACGACGAGCTTGCAGTGGGCGCTGTTCTGCTGCAGCGCCTGGTAGAAGCCGCGTTCATCCGACACTTCCATGCCGTTGACCTTTTGGATGGTTTCCCCGATTTGCAGGGCCATTTTGGCTGCCGGCGAACCTGGAAGAACGCCGAGCACAGTCAATCCGGTAGATTTCGGAGAGAAGTAGAACGGATGACCCTGTTCATGAATTCGATGGCGGTAAGAAATGATTTCCCTTCCCAGCAAGGCTGCTGCGGAAGCAATCACAGCCAGGATTGGCACCCATAATGCTCCAGCGGCAATGGCCAATACGAGAATTCCAAGCCACAAAACGTTTTTTCCGACCTGTTTGATGGCGATCACAGGAAGGGTGCTTTGAATGCGAAGCTGGAATCCGACCATGAACGGGACGAGCAAAATCGAATAAGTTTCGGATCCCCAATGAACGACGGGCCACCAGCTGAATGGCGGCGTGATATCTCCTGTCGGAATGAGCAGGAATAATGGGACAACCCACAGTCTTCTTGCCTGATGAGCACCGACCGTCAATCCCCTAGGACTTTTGCGAAGCCGCGGCGACGTGTTGTGCGCACCGTTTCGGAAAACAAAAAGTCCTTCCGCAATAAGCAGGAATCCTAAAAGAAGCGCAATCCCAGTGAGAAAGGCGCCATCCATGTTTGAAAAATCAAGGAATGGGATGGCCCAGTTAAAATAGCTCCCCGCAAGCAGCAGGAAAAAGGAAAGACCGATCGTATAAGCCGGCGACAGTAGACGAAACCCCATCGGGAGACTCATGAGAAATGTCATGACTCCGATCACGATGATTGCCGTTGTCGGCAGCGAAAAGCCTGTGCCGATGGAAATGATAGAGTAAATCAGACCAATCAGCAGGCTGAGCGGAAAGACATAACGCAGTTCGAGGAAAATATCGTAGACCCGGACATGGAAATCCTTCCGTTCCCTCTTGACCCTGAGGACACCCGCAGTTACTGCAAGAATAATAGAATAATAAAACAAAGGATTGAGAAAGAACTTCCCGAACCCTTTCAAAAGCTCGACCAACCAAACCTGCACCAACGTAAAATCACCATCCCTAACACCAGCTATGTAAAACACTCCGATTATATTACTATCTATTCTACCAAATACCCGGCGATAAACCTATCCATAGTTTGGCCTGAAAAAAAGAAAAATCGGGAGGCGCCTCCCGATTTTTGTCGATTTATTTGGTGATGATGCGGAGTGCTGCCTGGAGCTGGATGTCGTTGTCATCCTTTTGCATAGCGTCGGCGATTTTCTTTTCAAGCAGTCGAGCGGTTTTTTCATCCAGGACGCCGGTGTCTCTCAGCTTATTCTGGATTTGGAATGCAGCAACGGCTTTTTGAGTCTGCTGGCTGTAGTAGCCGTCGATCCGGCCCGGTCCGTACCCGAGTCCCTGCAGCATTTCCTGCGCATTTTTCACCTGTTCGCTGTTCATATCAAGCTTGAGCGGCTCCTCGATTTGGAGCGGGTGAGCCGAGAAGTATTCAGGCTGCCTCACGGTGATATTCGGCTCGATCCCTTTATGATGGATCCAGTTTCCATTCGGCGTCAGCCATTTGTACATCGTGAGTTTGATATTGCTTCCGTCCTTCATGGAAACGGCTTGCTGGACGGTTCCTTTTCCGAATGTTTTTTCTCCGACAAGGGTGTAGCCTTCCGCTTCTTTCAAGGCTCCTGCCAGGATTTCAGCAGCGGAAGCACTGCCTTTATCCACTAGCACGACGATCGGATAGGGCTTGCTTTTTTTCAATGTAGAGAAATAACGAAGCTTCTCGCCATTGCGCTCTTCAATTTGGACGTATGGCTTCGTATCGGTCACAAATTGCTTCAGGATTGCCTCGACACTGGACAGAAAGCCTCCCGGATTGCCACGGACATCGAGAATCAAGCCATCGATTTTTTTCTCTTCCAATCCCTTTAATGCTTCGGAAAAGTCCTCTGCCGTATGCTCGGCAAATGAAGTGATTTCGATATAGCCAATTTGTTTTCCGTCTTCTTTTTTCATCTTGGCATGGACCGTTTCAACCGGAATTTCGTCCCGCTTCACGGATATGTTCAACGGTTGGGCTGCACCTTCCCTGGCAATCTCCAATTTTACTTCTGTCCCTTTCTTTCCTCTAATCTTCAATGTTGCTTCATATAAATCGAGCCCTTCGACCGATTCCCCGTTCACCTTCAGGATTTGATCCTTCGCCTTCAATCCCGCTTTTTCTGCTGGGGAATTTTTGAAAGGGGACATGATCATGATTTTTCCGTCCTGCATGGTGATTTCCGCTCCGATTCCTTCAAATGAAGAAGAAAGGGAGTCGTTGAACTGTGCGGCCGTTTTGGCATCCATATAAACAGAATATGGATCCTTAAGGGTTTCGACCATTCCGGTGATGGCCCCCTGTATGAGCTGATCCGGCTCCACTTTTTGAACGTAGCGGTCAAGGATCAGGTTATAGGCTTGTTCGAGTTTTCCCCATTCTGCATTTGCAGTAAGGTCTTTTCCGACTGCTTTCTTCTCTGTCTTTTTTTCCTCTTTGGCAGCCGGTGATCCAGTTTTTTCGTATCCTGCCAACATCAATCCTCCATAAGCTCCCCCCGCTCCGATCAGCAGACAGCACGATGTCCATATTGCCAGCCATTTCCGATTCATATTCATCCTCCTTTGCCATTGAATATAAAAACACCGCACCAAACGAAGTGCGATGTCGTGGTAGTTCAATATATGCAAGGGATGGACGAGTTATGAGAGGGTTTATGCTTCGAGAGCAGTATCCAGAGCTTTTTCAAACTGAGCGATGATATCGTTGGCACCCTCGATCCCGACAGAAATCCGAACGACGCGCTCATTGATCCCGAGCTTCTCGAGTGCTTCAGGCGGCAGTGCGCGGTGGGACGTTCCGAGCGGGTAAGAAACGGTTGTTTCAACGCCAGCAAGGGATGGAACGATTTTGATCCAATCAAGCGCATCAAAAAACGTGCGGTGATTTCCCTTCTCAGAAAGTTCTATCGTGACGATTGCGCCTTTCCCTTCAGGGGACACTACCTCCGGATAATAAACGGTTTTGACCCCATCATGCTTTTTAAGTGCATTCGCAAGGGCTTCCGCATTGGAAGACTGGCGCTCCATTCTCAGCGCAAGGGTCTTGATCCCCCTGCAGGCAAGCCATGCTTCAAATGGGCTGAGATTCATACCATAGTTGACCACTTTTTCGCGCGCCTTCTGGATCAATTCTTCATCCCCCGTAAGCACACCCGCCGATACATCACTGTGCCCGCCGATATATTTCGTAGCGCTGTGGACGACCAGGTTCACGCCAAGCTGATATGGCTTGAGAAGTAAGG
Organism: Falsibacillus pallidus; assembly: GCF_003350505.1. Classification (NCBI taxonomy): domain Bacteria; kingdom Bacillati; phylum Bacillota; class Bacilli; order Caryophanales; family Bacillaceae; genus Falsibacillus; species Falsibacillus pallidus. Next base: position 6,460 of record NZ_QQAY01000010.1, on the reverse strand, counting down.
GCGTTGCAAATGTATTGTCGATCATGGTCTTTAGCCCGAATTCTTTCCCTAAAGCAGCGACCATTTTCAAGTCCTCTACCCTTAAAAACGGATTCGAAATGCTTTCAGAGAATAATAGCTTTGTATTCGGTTTGATGGCTGCACGAATCTCTTCTTCATGGCGGAAATCAACAAATGTCGTTTCCACACCCATGGATTTCAATTCATGATTAAGCATATGATAGGTGCCTCCGTACACATCATCCGCCGCTACAATGTGTTCCCCGCTTTGGACGACAGACAGGAACCCGGCCAAAATGGCGGACAAGCCGGATGAAGCGGCAACCCCTGCAGGCGCTCCTTCAAGCTGCGCAACAGCTGTGCCCAGTTCATCTGTATTTGGATTCCCTGTGCGTGTATAAAGATATGGAGACTTCCCTTCATAAAAACCTTCCAATTCATCAAGAGAATCGAAACGAAAAACGGACGTCTGGTAAATCGGAGATGTTTTGCTTTTGATCGGTTCGCGTTCTTTGGATGTACTATGTACTGATTTTGTATGAAAATCCATGGTCAAATCCACCCCTAAAAGTTTATGAGACCATTATACACCCTACTCGATATTTTTCAGCAAATCACTCATCATTTCTTCATTCATCGGCCCAACGATTTTTTCCCTGATCACACCTTTGGAATCAATGATGTACGAAGTTGGGATCGCAAATGCCCCGTATTTGGAACCGATATCTCCAGCAGAATCCAGCAGCACTGGGAACGGCATTTTATATTCTTTAACAAAATTCCTGATTGTCTCCTCGCCCTTGTCCTGTGCAGTCAAATTTACAGCAACAATTTCTACGTTGGAAGACTTTGCGTTCTCACCATAAAATTTCACCATATGAGGAATCTCAGCTTTGCATGGCGGACACCATGTCGCCCAGAAATTTAAAATGACCTTCTTCCCGCGAAAATCAGACAAACTTTTCTCCTTGCCCTCCAGCGTCTTCAAAGTAAAATCAGGCGCCACATCCCCCTTACCCAGCCCGGAAGACTGCAGTTCAGATGAGGGAGAAGCCTCTTGTACCGGAGTAGAAGGTTCATCATTCGCCCGATCTTTATATGTATTCAAAACAAGAATAATGGCAATGCCCAGCAGCAGTACCATGACGATCATCGAAAATAGCCTTTGATTCATATCTTGACCTCCTTTTTTAATAATATGGCAAACACACCAAATAAGACGAGGTAAACGAGCATGCTAAAACTGGCCAGCTTTCCTTCTAATGCATAAATGATTCCTTGGAGCAAAAGGAATAAAATGGACATCTGGAACATCCACATTCTATCGTTCCACTTCCTCCAAACGAACAGAGCCACTACCACAAAAACGGCTAATGATGCGTAAAATCCAATGCCGGTCTGATTGTTCAAAATCCGGCTTGCCAATTCGTAAAGCATGACCTGATAAACAGTGATGCCGAAAAGGATTGCAGTAGAGAATCGCTCCTTTTCGATTTTCCGATAAAGATAGAGCATCGTTAAAGCCAGTCCAAAAATGAACCCTTTCCTCCCGCCATGAAAATAAAGCAGCGAAATCGGATTCGAAACAGTTCCTTGGAAATCGAAGATCAGTTGGCTCAGCTTCCAGGAAGCAAGCAGCAGCAATAACGCGTTGCTGTATATATCCGCCAGCTTTCCTTGCTTGATCAAATATGTCAAAAGTACAGCCAGGACGCCTGAAAAAACAAAGGCACCCCATGTTGCAGGGAACGTAAAAGCCCCGATATGATACCATTCCATTCGCACTCATCAACCCGCTTTATTCGAGATTATGAACATAGAAAATCCGCCCCATATTGGAACGGACTTCAAATACCGTTATAGGTATATTTAGTTTACCTTATCGCTTACTGAAAAGAAATGGACAAGTCCTGCTACGGACGATTTCAAGAAATCATCGGCATGTTTTCGCATACCGGCAATCTGATTTCAACGATCGTGCCTTTTCCTTCTTCGCTTGAAATGTGGATGGCCCCTTTATGTTCCTTAATGATGCGGAAGGACACCATCAATCCAAGGCCTGTACCTTTCTCTTTATTGCTGTAGAAAGGCTCGCCCAGACGATCGATGCGTTCCTGGCTGATGCCCAATCCATTGTCCTGTATCCTGATCACCAATTCTTCTCTTTCCTGAAGGGTGGAAATCGTTAATAGCCCTCCATTCGGCATGGCTTCCATACTGTTCTTGGCCAAATTAATAAAGACCTGCTTAATTTGATTTTGATCGCAGATGACAAGAGGATTTTCAGCGTTTTCCATGAGAACAATCTCAACCTGATTCAATAGGGCCTCAGATTCAATGAAAGCAGCCATATTCCGAATTAGCTGGTGCATATTCGTTTCTTTCCATTCAATGGCCTGCGGCTTCGCAAGTGTCAGGAATTCCTTGATGATTTCCTCCAGGCGATTGAATTCTGCCAAAATGACATCGAAGTATTCATCCTTCACCATGCCCCGCTGAAAAAGCTGGACAAAACCCTTGATGGACGTAATCGGATTTCGTATTTCATGCGCTACGCCTGCCGCCAGTTCACCGACGACCGACAACTTTTCTGATTTCCAAAGAAGCATTTCCGCTTCCCTCTTTGCTGTTATGTCACGAGAGACAATGACGACATTCCGGATTCGTCCTGCTTCATCCATGATCGGGGTGCCTGTTGCTTCAATCAAGATCCAGTGGCCATCGGCATGGTAGGAGCGGTACTCAGCCTGAACCGTGGCCCTTTTATGGAAAATTTCTTTGAAACTTGCTGCCACGGATTCAAGGTCATCCGGATGGATATAGTCCCAAACTCCCTGCCCTGTTATTTCACTTGGCATGATCCCGAGTACATTTTGATGGGAAGGGGAAGCATAGAAAATTTCTCCCTTATCATCAACCAGGGTGATTAAATCCGTCATATTTTCCGCGATGAGGCGATATCTCTCCTCACTATCCATCAAAGCTTTCTCAAAAAGCTTCTTCTGCGTGATATCGACGCACGACGCAATGACTTCTTTAATTTCTCCATTACGCCTTAATGGACTTAATGCTGCAAAATAGACAACCCCTTGCATTTCGCCTTCATAAGCCACATTTTCTTCGCCATTCCAAGCACGTTCGTAATACTTGGTTTTTCGGATGGCGATTTCCTCAGGAGCAAATTCGATTAATTCCTTCCCGATTACTCTCTCCGGGGTCAGACCCAGCTTATAAAGCAATTCCCCATCCGCCAGTGTATGTATGAATTTCCCGCTCACTTTTCTAATCTTAAATGTCATCCCCTGCTGCAGCCTTACCGTTTCCTGAAGCTCCTGGCGCGCCATACGGAGGGATTCCTCGTACCACATGCGGTTATTCACGTCCTGTGAAATGCCGTATTCCGTAACAATCTGCTTCATTTCCTCTACTTTAATCAGCCACTCATCACCAGGAAGCGGCCTTGAAAACAGGAAGCCCTGGCCGCTGTCGCAAAGATTATTTTGGAGGAACATCAATTCATCGATTGATTCCACCCCTTCTGCGACCACATTCAGGTTTAAGTTATGCGCCATGGAGATCATCGTTTTAACGATCGTTTCGTTTCGCGGATTCACCCTCAGGTCGTGGATGAACGATTTATCGATTTTGAGTGTATCGACAGGGAATTCCTTGAGATAGTTCAAGGAACTGAATCCGGTTCCAAAATCATCGATGCTGATTAAGATGCCAAGCTTCTTGAGCTCTTTCAGGATAAAGATCGCGCGTTCAATGTCCGTTGTCATGCTTTCGGTGATTTCAAGCTCTAAAAACTGCGCCGGCAGACCCGATGCATCGAGTGCTTCTTTCACCGTCTGAATAATGCTCAATTGAGAAAACTGCCTTGCGGAAAGGTTGACGGATACGACAAGGTCGGTAAATCCTTGATCATGCCATTTTTTATTGGCTCTGCAGGCTTCGATCATCGTCCATTTCCCAATCGGCAGAATTAATCCTGTCTCCTCCGCAATCGGAATAAAGTGATTCGGCGGAATCATATCTAGGACCGGATGCATCCATCGAATTAACGCCTCGACGCCTTCTACTTTCCCTGTCTTCAAATTGATCTTTGGCTGATAATGAAGGATAAGTTCTTTTTTCTCCAACGCTTTATGAAGATCCATTTCAAGTTTTAAAGGATTGTAGAGTTTCTCGTTCTCAAGAGATGAGTAGAAGCGATACGTGCTTTTTCCTGCTTTCTTCGCTTGATACATGGCAAATTCGGCATGTTTCATCAAGGTTTCAAACGCATCCCCATCCTCAGGGAACAGACTGATCCCGATGCTTGGGGAAGTAAAAATATCATATTCCTGTATCTTGAAAGGAGCTGTGATTTCCTCAATCAATTTCTCTGCAAGGTGAAGGGAGCTCTCCCGGCTGCCCGAGTCAAAGAGAATGATAAATTCGTCGCCGCCTGGACGGAAGATCACGTCCTTCTCTGTGAGGCAAGATTTAATCCTCACCGTCACTTCTTTCAAAAGCTTGTCCCCTACCTGATGCCCCATCGTATCATTGATGACTTTGAAACGATCGAGATCCATGCAGAATAAGGAGAATGATCCATTTGCCTCCCTGCTCTTTCCTATCGCTTCTTCAATTTTTGTTTCGAGCATATTACGGTTGGGCAAACCGGTGAGGTAATCGTGGAAAGCCAGCTGCTTAATGAGTTTCGATGCTTTTCTCTGCTCGGTGATATCCTTTGCGATTCCATAGACTCCAACGATTTTTTTATCCACAATAATCGGAAGGCTTGTCACATGCAGGTAGATTTTCTCTCTATTTTTATTTATTATCGCAACTTCTGCTTTCAAAGGATTCCCTTGCATAGTGCCTCTAAACAAATCGATGCAGTCTTCCAGGTTTTCTTCACAAACGAGTTCCTTGAAAGAATGCTTAAGGAGTTCATCCCTTGTATAGCCTGACAGCGTTTCACATGCATTGTTGACACTGGTGAAAACCCCTTTTTCATCTAAGGAGTAGACAGCATCTGCATTATATTCAAACAACGATTTGTATCGCTGCTTATTTTCCATGAATTTTTTCTGAAGCCTGGTTCTTTCTGTAATGTCCCTTCCAATGACCATGAAAGCTTTCTTGCCTTCAAAATCAACAGATGTAAACGTTCCTTCTATCAGCAGTTCACGCTTGTCCAATGTACAGATGGTAAATTGATAACAAGTGGTTTTCTGGCTGGTTAGCCTTAGTTCATCCATGAATTGCCGGAATCTTTCATTGTCTACCATGTGAATGAACTGCCCGATTTGGCAATGAAGGAGATCTTCAGCCTTTTCTGCACCCAATCCCTTGATTGCAGAAGGATTAGCCATGACGATTTTTTCTTGTTGAATGACGATGACTGCGCTCGGCGTTACATTTACCAAGTGGCTGTAGCGCTCTTCGCTTGATTCGTAGTCTTGCTTGATCGCGTCTAATTTGACGCGCTGGATTTGAAAACGGTCAGAGATAAAGAAGCTGAAAATAAAAATGAATAATATCAGGGTTGTGAAAGTTCCTAAAGCCAGCGAAAGGAAAACGGTGCTCCCTTTCGTACCGGGGTGCATGGAAGCTTCAATGGAGGTTCCGGCCATCGCCGTAAAATGCATGACGAGAACGATTAACGCCAATAGACTTCCGGCAGCCACTTTCAGTCTGAAGGATGTGGGAGCCTCCTTCGACAGTGTCATCTTATGTATCCATAAATAGAGAATGGCACATCCGAGTAACGGAATCAGGACAGAAACCCCCGTATAGCCCGGCGAATAGATTACATCTCCTTTAACTGCTTCCATGGCTAAGTAATGGACCAGGACAACCCCCACACCTGTCCAAAGACCGGCTAAAAGCTTGATGTCCCCGCGATCCCCCGCTTTAATACATAGGTATAAGGTGATCCATGCAGCTGCAATCGACACAACCAGCGACAAAAGAACGTACTCCCAGTAGTAATAAATGTCGTATGAGTCCATAGCCATCATCGCAAGGAAATGGGTGGTCCAAATCCCGACTCCGATGACAATCGCTCCGATTCCCATCCAGATTGGCTTGTTCAATTCTTTTTTACTATAAAGTCGAAAATAGATATCTACCCCTGTGTAGCAGGATAAAATGGACACGACTACAGCTAGAAGAAGCAATATACCATTGTAGTGGCCTATGAATAAATGCATGGGCATCACACCTTTTCCTATTGATTGATGCATGATTTGCAAGTTACGATTCTACAGATAGATCATGTGATTGATATTTTAAATATCGGCTTATTATCTCTATTTTAAAGAAAAAACGACTCCTTTACATCATAATTTTCAGACTTTTCTATGATTTAATAAAATCGAGTAGGCGCATGAATGATTCATGCGCCTCTCACAGATCCGTACGTGCGGGTCATCGCATACGGCTCCTCCATATTATCCCCGCTGGGGAT
>NZ_QQAY01000009.1 GCF_003350505.1 Falsibacillus pallidus | reverse complement strand
CAGACAATGCACTACCTGTCAGCTAGACACTTCCGCCACTGCGGTGTGTCAGGGACTTTCACCCATTAGTCCGATGCGCTGCCAAGCGCACAAAAGAAGCTGAACCATTAATTCAGCTTCTTTTTCATTCCTGATGCAAAAAAAACAGCGGGCAGCCCCGCTGTTTTTTTTATGCGCTTTTATATGAATTTTTCATCATCCAGCCTTGCATGCGTGTAAATAGAAGCATGAATAGGCCCATGATGATAAAACCTTTTACAAAATTGAATGGCAGTATACCTGTAACGATCATGGCTCTGACTTCTCCACTGCTCATTGCAGGGTAATGCAGAAAATACGTATAAGCAGGAAGGATCACAAGATAATTCAAGATGCTCATGATGATGGACATGCTGAATGTACCTGCAATTAAGCCTATTGTCATAGCTTTCTTCGTCTTCAAGCGATTGAAGACATAGTAGGTTGGCAGGATATATAGGATACCGGCCATAAAGTTCGCAAAGTCCCCAACAGGAACTCCAGTTGCGCTTCCAGTCATCATATAATGCAGCCCATTCTTGATAAGTTCCACAAGAACCCCGGCTAATGGCCCCATCATGATAGCTGCCACTAATGCTGGAATATCACTGAAATCAATCAGCAAAAAGTTTGGGAAGAACGGAAGCGGAAAGTTCAACAGCATCAAGATATACGATAAGCTGCTTAACATCCCTACAACCACTAAAGATTTTACACCCATTTTATTCAATTTTCCTCTCTCCTTTGGAGATTCACCTCTTGTCAGAAGAAAGGCAGCCAGACCGATGTTCAGCCCATAAAGAATAATCCCCCAAGAAAATCAAGTTCTTGAGGGAGAATAGGCATGACTGAATAAGCGGTCAAAACATATCGTTTTAATCACTGGCCAACCTTCATCTTCTCCCATCCAGACTATACTGTCGGCTTTGGAATCTCACCAAATCCTGCCAAAAAGGCTCGCGGGCTCAGAATTGCTTCATTACCGCCGGTCGGGAATTTCACCCAGCCCCGAAGATGAATCGATATTTAATTTCAGGTTGATTATACTAGAAAAATGTTTTTTTGTGAAGAGATATGTTTTGATTTCAAGACAATGACTTTAAGCCATCCTCCCCCCGATAATGATTAAACTAATAAATATACCAAGAATCAATACAATCATAAATCTTCTTACATAATCCTGCATTATGCCCCTCCTTGATGGGTTGCTGACGAATTACTTTATGCCGGGACTTTATTCTTTAGAACAAAAAAGATGCCTTAAATTTCGTTTAACAAACTTAGGCATCACTTTCTTAGCCATTCAATAAAAATTTATGGCAATTCTTTTTTATTTGGGGAAATTGGAGTCTCAACCAATTTAGAGAAGTCATATCCTTCCCATTTTTCCGGGGTGATATTTTCAAATTGAATATACTTATACCCAAATTGATGGGCAGTAAGAAGCATTCCTTCAATCATTTTCAAGTTAGCTGCTTGATCTCCACTATTCAAATTCATTTTACTACTGAATTTTATGGTTTCTATTTCGCTGTTTTTTTCTTCAACCGAATAGTCTATTCCTTGCGGGATTATGCTCTGCAGTAAATCACTCGGACTATCTTTCATCATTTCAAATGCTTTTTGTGCATTTGGCATTATAACCTCACCAGGCACCAAATAATTATCGCCGTTTGGCAACGTATAGCTATAGTAGCCTGTTTTAAAACGATCGGGATTTATAATATCTATTGGACCAAAGCTTTCGAAATTCATTGGTTTACCTGCTTCATTGAGAATTTCTACGTCTTTTATCCCCATCTGTTCAAAATCGTATTGGAAAACACGGAGGTAAATACTTGACTCTAACGACAGAGCAGTAGTATACGGATTATTTTCGTCCAGCTTCACAACCATTTTCTGTTTTTGCTCATCGTAGTTCAATTCCCCCTGAAGCGGATAGAAATCATCGAAGCCCCAGTCTTGTTCAGGAATCTTTTCTGCTGTTGCATTAAACGCATCCATCCAGCTGCTGTATTTGGCCTTATCAACCAATATGGTGATTGGGACGAAAATGGCATCAGGACTTGGCAGCCCAAACCTTAGGACATAATGATCTTTTTCTTCCTCTTTGGATACCGTCGTCTTAATAGGTTCTTCAGCAGCCTTTAACATGGAGATACCTGCGCTTCTTGAGGCGTCCTGACTATTAATATCTGAATTTGATGATGGCGGCACATCTTTCCTCAGTTCTTGCTTCTTAAAATTCTTTTCTTCTCCGTGGAAGGATTGCTTCTTCAATTGGTCATGCGGTCCTGCCAGCTGAAGAGGTTCATTCGTCAAGACAGGTAGGATGAGCACAATTATCAAAACAACTGCTGCAGCAGCAGCTGAAAATGAAAATACTGCGGGCAGTTTTCTTTTCGATGCTTTTTGAGTCTGCTGTATTTTTTCATATATTTCATGCGGACTGCGTTCATCATGAATTTTAGGCATGGCTTTAAATAATTCTTCGATTCGATGGTCATCCCATTCTGACTTTTTCATTCGATTCCCCCCCCTTTCGCGACTTATCATTCATTAAGTCCTTCAAGGTCTTAATGGCACGATGCTGAGTGGTTTTCACTTTACTTTCCGTCCAATTAAGTGCATCTGCAGTCTCTGTGATGGACAATTCATTCATATACCTCATGACAATGACTAGCCTTTGGTCCGTGGAACATGCATCCAGACATTCGAAGAGCTGCCTTAGCTCTTCTTTCTGAAGTGTGATGTCCTCCGGAAGAGGGAGATCATCTTTCAATTGCTGGCTTCCCCAATCAAATTTTTCCATCAATCGGCCTTTCCAGCCTTTCTCTTTACGGAAATGATCGATTGCAACATTCCTTGCAATGGAGAATAACCATGTCTTTTCGGAGCTTTTCCCTTGGAATTTTTTATAAGATTTCAATACACGGATATAGACTTCCTGTACCAGGTCTTCTGCCTGCTCTTTGCTCTTCACCATATACACCAGGAATTGAAACACATCCTGATGGTATTTCGTATATAAATCCTGAAAAACGGAGTCCATTCATTTACCTCCCCGTTCAAAATATTAGTCGTACAGTACGTGCAAAAGGTTACACACATACTATATCTTGAATATGACGTTTATGGAAGATTATTCTTAATTTTCCTTTGAAACAAAAACACCTTGAACTTTTTTGGCATTTAGCCAAAAAGCACAAGGTGCATGTCTGTTTCTCATGAAACAAGATTAACCGTCATCATTCTTCAGGATTTTCACTTTGTTCTTGGCAAAAAGAAAGAAAATGTCGTCCCATGTCCGACTTTGCTTTGAACGGATATCTGTCCTTTATGGGCATCAATGATATTTTTAGCAATCGCTAAACCAAGGCCTGTTCCTGAGCGCCCTCTGGTCCTGGCTTTATCTGCTTTATAAAAGCGTTCAAAAACAAAAGGAAGATCTTCTTGAGGTATACCGGATCCGGTATCCTTTACATCAATGGTTATCCCGTGTGTACGGTTTTTCTGAACGACCTCCACACGTCCCCCTTCAGGTGTATGTCGAATCGCATTATCGATTAAATTCGTCAAAACTTGCTCTATCCGATCCGGATCAAATTCAAACCACTCTATTTCATGTTTGAGGCTTACAGTCAATTCTATCTTTTTCTCCCGTGCAAGACCTTGAAATTTATTAGTCACTCGTTCAAGAAAAGGCTTGAAATCAACCGGTTCTTTATTTAAGGAAATATGCCCCGCTTCCATTCGTGCCAAATCAAGCAGTTCATTCACTAGCCTTCCCATTCTTAAAGATTCATCATAAATGATTTTTGCAATTTCTTTTTTCTCATCCTCAGTGCTGGCAATATCGTCTATGATTGCTTCGCTATACCCTTGAAGCATGGCAATAGGCGTCCTCAATTCATGCGATACATTTGCAATGAAATCCTTGCGGAGTTTATCCAGCTGTCTTTCTTCCGACATATCCCTTACGACAGCAACCGCTCCCCTTACATTTTGCTGATTATATAGCGGGCTGACCACGACTACATAATATCTTCCTTGGAGCATCAATTCCCCGGTCTGTTCCATTTCGGTATCGATGACCTTATTGAGGAGCTCCAAAACCCGGATTGGTGCTGCATGGTCCCCATTTTCACCTTGTTCATAGTACCATTGCTGCAAAAACCGCTCAGCAGGAGGATTTGTTATCAAAACCGTGCCATCGCGATTGAATGTGATGACACCGTCAGCCATACTGCTCAATATACTTGAAAGCTGCTCTTTTTCCTGATTGAGGGCATTCAAGTTGATTTTCAATTGGCGTCCCATCTGATTAAAGGCAGTAGCCAGCTCGCCTATTTCATCATGTGTCAGTATGGGTACCTTTGTATCAAACTTCCCTCTGGCGACTTCAAATACAGCTTCCCGCATCTTTCTCAAAGGGGCAGTGATCCTCGTAGATAAAAAGAAAGCAAAAATGGTCGTCAAAATGATGGCAATCCCCGCCGAAAGCAGTATCAGCCTAGTGGTCTGCTGCGTTGTTTCTTTGATGACGCCAAGTGATTGATAGATATAGACCGCACCGGTTTGGTGTCCTTTCATATGCAGGGGCACACCAATGATGATGATATTTTCATAACGGCTTTCATTGGACTGCGATCCCATGAGGCTCATTTCTTTTTTTACCATTTTATCCTCGGTAACAGTTTTCATGAGCTCCTTGTCCTTAAGTACAGTAGCAAGGGGGATTTTTTCTGATTTCTTCGTACCAGGGGAAAAATAAGTTTTCTTCCCGTCCATCAGCACCATTACATGAGCAGGCTTATCTGCTATCTCCCAAGCGATTTCTAACCCGATTTCATTGTTTCCGTGCTCTTCCATGATATAAGCGATCTTCTTTACTGTAGCGGTTAGATCATTCTCAACCTGTTTCACATGGTATCCTTCAAAAAACTCAAGAAGAAGGATTGTAAGGATGAATAATACAAATGAAACAAGGAGCAGGATGGTCATCCACAGCTTCCCTACTACGCTTCGCCAAAGCCTCATTCATTCACTACCTCGAACTTGTAGCCTACTCCCCATACAGTGACAATCATCTTAGCGGCTTGCTCAGAGACTTTATTGAGCTTTTCTCTCAGCCTTTTCACATGGGTATCCACCGTTCTTAAATCTCCGAAAAACTCATAATGCCAAACTTCTTTCAAAAGGTGTTCCCTGTCATAGACCTTATCAGGGGCTTTTGCGAGGAAATACAGCAGTTCATATTCTTTTGGCGTCAAATTGACTTCGATATCATCCGCAGTCACTCTATGGGCATCATTATCAATCGTCAGGTGAGGATAAACAATGACATCCTTTGACATGGTCTGTGATTGGTTAAAGTTAACGCTTGCTGAACGCCTAAGAAGGGCTTTCACCCGAAGAACTACTTCTCTTGGACTGAACGGCTTAACAATATAATCATCGGTTCCCACTTCAAAGCCCTGTACCCTGTTCGCTTCTTCTCCTTTAGCGGTCAACATGATGACAGGAGTAGATTTTTTCTCCCGAAGCTCCCGGCAGACTTCAATACCATCTTTTCCCGGCAGCATCAAATCCAGCAAAATGCAGTCATAATCGTTATTCAATGCCATTTCCAATGCTTCTTCACCGTTCTCAGCTTCATCGATTATATATTTTTCCCTCTCTAAATACATTTTGATCAGCTTTCGAATTCTTTCTTCATCGTCCACAACCAACAATCGAATATCCTGTTCCATATGTATCCTCCTATTCAATCTTATTTCCTTTATTGTATTCGAAAAAAGCCTCCACTTAAAGTGAAGGCTTCAGACCGATGACCAGAAGCTTCATCCAGTCTGAAATTATTTGTTTATTTTATTATGCGTATGAATGCAGTCCTGCAATGACTAGGTTAACGGCAACTAGATTAAACATGATGATGGCGAACCCAATTACAGCAAGCCATGCAGATTTTTCACCATGCCATCCTTTAGACATGCGCAGATGAAGGAATGCTGCATAAAACAAGAATGTGATGAGGGCCCATACTTCTTTCGGATCCCATCCCCAATATCTTGTCCAAGCCATTTGAGCCCAGATCATGGCGAATATCAACGCCCCAAGTGTGAATACAGGGAAGCCAATCAATACAGAACGGTATCCAATCTCATCAAGTAAATCCGATTTCACGTTTTTAGCCAATGGCTGCAATGCGGCGCCGATTCGTTTACGAAGGATCAGACGAAGGATTAAATAAAGAACGATTCCACCGCCTAACGACCAGATTACTGTATTGAACTTCATGGCATTGAAGAAAGCAGGAAGTTCCACCCACGGATCCATGCGGCCTGCAGTCGTCAACTTTCCATCATGCGGACCGACAAGTGGAGGTACATTATAGTCCATGACTTTTTCTGCACCGCTTCGATCAACCCAATTAAATGAAGCTTTATAATCCATTAATGAGAAGGTTGTGGTTACAGCCACAAATCCCAGTACGGCAATGAGTCCAAATAGAACAGCCTCAAGCCAGAATGTTTTCTTGCTTCTCTTTGATTGGTCGATATTCTTTACAAGATAAATCAAGCCAGCTGCAAAACTAATGGCTAGAATTGCTTCTCCGGCTGCAGCAGTAGTAACGTGGATATGAAGCCAATCACTTTGCAGCGCAGGAATCAATGGGCTGACTTCCTTCGGGAACATACTTGCATAGGCAATGACCAGAAGGGCAATCGGCAATGCAAACAATCCCAATACAGCTGTCCGATAAATGAAGAAAATTATAATGAATGCACCAACAAGCATCATACCGAAGAATGTTGTAAATTCAAACAGATCACTGACGGGTGCATGTCCTGATGCAATCCATCTTGTTATGAAGTACCCAATTTGTGCTGCGAATCCAATGACGGTGATCGTAATGGCAATTTTACCCCATGTATTCAGTTTGGATAAATCCTTTGCGACCCCATGTTTAGAACGAATGGATCCCCCAAAGAAAAAAGTACCGATTAGATACATGATAAACGCTAAATACAGAAGGTTGCTGCTTACGTCTACTAAATTCGTCATAACTGGATCCCTCCCTTTTCAATTATTCCTTATCTATTTCCTTTTCCTGCAGCTGATCGACTGGTTCAGCTATTGAAGTTTCATTCAAAACGTAGGCGATATCTTTTTTTAATCCGAACCAATTTTTATTTGTATGGCCGCTCACCAAGACTTTTCCGCCTTTACGCTGAAGCCAGATTCTTCTGTGGTTCCAATATGCCCCTTGAATGACCCCGATCATAAATATGATTCCACCAATGGCAATCACCCATAGAGTCAGGTCTTTTTTAACAGATAGAGCAGATACATTGCGGGTATCGATGCCGGCAAATGACATTTTGTATTCATTCTTGCCAAAAGGTTCTACATTTTGTTTAATAGCTACAAAACTTACTTCTCCATCTGGATGTTCAGGAGAAATCATATTAAAAAGAAATGCAGGATTGTTTGGAACAGGAGACTTTGTTTGAGGTTCTCCCTCTTTTGAAAATCCTGAGAAGTCAGGATAATAGCCCATCAGTTCGATTTTATATCCATTTTTCAGGTTATAAGAATCTTTCGGATTGAATAAATCGACCTTAATGTTGCCGAATTTATCTCCTGTTTCTTTACTAGTCAGATCAAAATACATAGCCTGAAATTCATCCATTTTAAAGTCCACTTGATAAACTGCATACTTATCAAATGTAAGCGGCTGATTAACCTTGATCTGTTTGGATTTAACTTTTTTCAGATTTGTTTCCCCAGGGACTTCCCCATCTTCCCTTTTATACAATTCAACATTTGATTGATAGTTTTTGGCAATGGTTCCAACCCTGTCAATGGCTTGATCAAATACAGCAGAATCATTTTGCTTATCGTATGTCTGCAAAATGAATTTCTTATTTTTCAGATAGTATTTTTCGTGCGTGCCTGGAAGAACCTTGGTCTCCCCTTCACGAATCCAGACCACTTTATCTACGTACATGCCCGGTATGAAGCGAAGCATGGCGCCAATCAGGAAAATGATAAGCCCTATATGATTGATGTATGGACCCCAGCGGGAAAACCTTCCTTTTTCAGCAAGGATGTTTCCGTTTTCTTCACGAATGGAATACCTTTTTTCCTTGAGCTTACCTGCAGCTGTTTTCATATCTTCTTCAAGATTGCTCACTTCCGAAATCCCAAAGACGCGCTGTCTTTTTAAAAAGCCTTCATGCCTGGTGACCCGCTGTTTTTTAAGCGCTTTATATAATGGGATGACCCTGTCGAGACTGCAAATCACAAGAGAAATCCCGATGGATGCGATTAAAATCAAATACCACCAGGAGCTGTATAGATTATTGAATCCAAGTGTATAATAAGCATCTCCAAGCCAGCCGTATGTATCTTTATAATAATCTGCAGGGTCCACTGTTGGAGGGATATACATTTGCTGAGGGAAAATCGTTCCTAATGCCGAGGCTATGAGCGTCACGACAATAAGCCATACCCCTACCTTAACAGAGGAGAAGAAGTTCCATATCTTGTCGATAATCGTCTTGTTATAGACCTGGGACCTTCTGGCACTTCCTTCATACCTCATATCATGCAGCCGGTCATTTTTTGCTTCCTCGGTAAGAGCTCGTCCGCACGCTTCACAGAGTACGGTGCCATGCGGATTGACGTGCCCGCATTCACATTTGATATCTTTCATTTCAAACTACTCCCTTAATTTAAGGTTTAATACGCTCCATATCTTTCTTGACATCTTCTTCCGTCATCGTTCCTTTGATGATATCTACTATTTCACCTTTCGGATTGATTAAGAAGGTAGTTGGAAGCGGATCAATACCATAGGCGGTTTGGACATCTTTATTTTTATCCACCACAACTGGAAACGTAAGTCCGTACCTCTTAATAAAATTATTGATCAAAAATTGGGACTCGCCGACATTGACTGCCAAGACCTCTACGCCTTGATCTTTAAATTCCTTATATTGATTGTCCATAAAAGGCATTTCCCTTTTACATGGATCACACCATGTTCCCCAGAAGTTAAGGAATACCCCTTTTCCCTTATACTCTGATAGTCTGTGTTTATTTCCATTCATATCTACTAACGAGAAATCAGGCGCCTTGTCTCCTGCCTTCAGCTGACCTCGTTCTTCTTTGGTGAAGTTTGCATATAATGTGTATGCCACTGCCGCAATGAGGACAACCAAAATGGCCGTCCGGATCCAAAGCCTCTGCTGCTTGCTTTGCGCCATTATACCTTCCTCCTTGATGTAATCGGTCACATTTTGCTCCTAATTATATCATTATTAACGGTTTTTGGATTAATTGGATATGTGACACTTTTATGAAGAATGAATTATTTGATCGACCCTGTCTCTGAAAGTGTACGGAGAAGTTTAACTTCATGCGGGGACAATTCCCTTGCTTCCCCTGCATTCAATCCGTGCAATGTAAGGAAGGCCAGCTTTTCGCGCTTCAGCTTGGATACAGGATGGCCAATGGCTTCAAACATCCTTCTTACCTGTCTGTTCCTGCCCTCATGGATTGTGATTTCAACGATGGCTTTATTCATTTTTTTATCAAACGATGTAACTTTCACCTTTGCCGGAGCTGTTTTGCCATCTTCGAGCATGATTCCATGTTCCAATTTTTTGATAGCTTCCCTGCTTGGCAGCCCTTTTAGCCTCGCTACATATGTCTTTGGAATTTCATACCTTGGATGCATGATGGCATTTGCAAATTCTCCGTCATTTGTCAAAAGGAGAAGACCGGATGTATCATAGTCCAATCGGCCGATCGGGTATATCCTCTGGGATATGTGAGGGAAAAAGTCAGTGACCACTTGTCTGCCTTTATCATCGGATGCTGCAGAAATGACAGCTCTCGGTTTGTAAAAAAGGTAATAGACTTTTTCTTCACTTTCAATCTGAACGCCTTCCACTTCGATCCTGTCATTCCCGGAAACCTTTGTCCCCAGTTCCTTGACTACCTGTCCGTTCACTTTTACTTTTCCTTTTACGATAAGCTCTTCCGCTTTGCGTCTTGAAGCAATACCAGCGTGAGCAATTACTTTTTGCAATCTTTCCATCTATATTCACCTCAGCTAATGGTTTCATTTTTAATATCAAACATTTGATATACAAAATACGGAATAGTATCCGCCTTTATGAATTATTACACATGTATGTCGAAAAGCAAAGGACAAATCCCAGTACTGAGCACTCAACCTTCTCAAAAACAAAAAAAGATGCCGATAAGCATCTTTGAAATTCAAAATATCCAAGCCACCACTATAATTGCTGCTGCAATGCCCACTAAATCTGCAAGAAGCCCAACTTTCAAAGCGTCTCCCATTTTTTTAATGCCCACTGCGCCAAAATAGACGGTAAGCACATAAAACGTCGTATCTGTACTGCCTTGAAGGACCGAGGCCAGCCTCCCTACATAGGAATCTGCCCCGTGTGTCGAAATTATGTCGCTCATCATTCCAAGTGCAGCGTTGCCCGATATCGGTCTGATCAATGCGAGGGGAACTACCTCGGCTGGTACACCGATTGCTGAAAGAAGAGGTTTGGTGAGGTTTACGAAAAAATCCATTGCGCCGGATGCACGAAAAACCGTAATAGCGACGAGCATTCCCACTAAATAAGGAATAATCGAGAATGCGATCTTGATTCCTTCCTTTCCCCCTTCAACAAAACTTTCGTAAGACGGGACTCTTTTCCATATGCTATAAAGCAAAATGAATGCGATGAGCACCGGAATCATCCAAAGTGATAGGAGCGATAGCCATTGCATTGTCACTTCACCTCTTTGCGAGATCTTCTATAGTAAAAATAGCGGTCTATGAATATAGCAAAAATGGCAGAAATAAAGGTAGCGAATAACGTGGGTCCTACGATTTCAGTAGGGGATGCCGACCCATAATTCATCCTGATGGCGATGACGGTTGTTGGTATTAGAGTAAGACTTGATGTGTTTATTGCTAAAAATGTTATCATTGATCTGCTTGCGACAGGCTTTCCTCCATTAAGCTCCTTTAATTGCTCCATCGCTTTGATCCCCAGTGGGGTTGCAGCATTTCCCAATCCAAACATATTCGCTATCATATTTGACAGTATATAGCCCATAGCGGGGTGTCCTGGAGGAACCTCCGGGAATAGCCTCTGGACTAATGGACGAAAAAACGATGACATTTTTTCAAGAAGCCCCGAATCTTGGGCAATCTTCATAATCCCGAGCCAAAAAACCAAAATGCTGATCAGTCCTATACATAGCGTCACTGCCTCATTGGCAGAATGAAAAATGGCTTCATTCACTTCCTTCATTTTCCCGTTGACTGCCGCAAAAATAAGCCCGATGATAGTCATTCCCACCCAAATGTAATTAACCATCTATTCTCACACCCAGTCCTGCCAGGAATACTTCCTGAAAGAGATCAATCCAGCTCGATGTATCCTTTGAGGCGCCGTGATTGAAGTATATTGGGACGGTCCTGACATTTTTCTCATTAAAATATATCAATGCTTTTCCGACAATATCAGGTGTATGGCTGGATTTCTTCTTCCAATCTTTTTGAGGCTTCAGCAATTGATACTCGACTCTCATATTTTCTTTTTCATTTGAAGCAAGCGGATATTCAACATCACTCTTTATATAGACCTTTCCTTTATAAAATGAGTCTGAAATGTCCTTTATAGTTCCCTTTTCAAGCACAAGCATTTGATCATAATGACTAAAACCGTAATTGTACATCGTTATATGATCATTCCAGTCATCCGGCGCGTTAAGGGTGACAGCGATTAAATGTTGACCGTCCTTTGCCGCTGTCGTAACGAGAGTCCTTTTTGCTCTTTTGGTAAAACCTGTTTTTCCCCCTGTGCAATACTCATATTTTTCTGTAAGCAGCCTGTTCTTATTTCTCCAGGTTCTCTCCCATTCGCTGTCCGGATCATCAGCATGATATACCTTCGTACCGGATATCTTTTTAAATTCGGGATTATGCATGGCGTATTTCATTAGTATGGCCATATCATAGGCTGTGGAATAATGATTTTCATGATCATCGAGTCCATGCGGGTTGGCAAAATGAGTATTTTTCATCCCTATTTCTTCTGCCTTTTTGTTCATCAAATAAACAAAACCATCGAGGCTTCCGCCAACATGTTCTGCAATGGCAACAGCTGCATCATTGCCTGAGCGGAGCATAAGCCCATACACCAAATCTTCGAGCTTTACTTTTTCTCCTTCCTTTAAATATAGGGACGACCCTTCCGTATATACAGCTTTTTTGCTGACTTTTACATCTTGATTCATTTCTCCCGATTCAATAGCCAGTATTGCGGTCATAATTTTTGTAATAGAGGCAATCCTCATTTTTTGATTGGCATTTTTCTCATATAAAATCCTACCGGTATCCTGATCAATCAGTACAGCCCCTCTGGCACTGACTGAAAATCCGGATGCTTTTGCAAGGGACGGCATGAACCCCATCACCGCAATCGTCATGGCAATATATATGTAAAAAACCTTATTTCTCAAAAAGACACCTCTTCCCATCTTGTTTGTACAAGTTTATGCAGGACAAGCGGCGTTATGAACTAAATTGCTTTCAATCCAACAGAAAAGCTCCCCTCCTTTATCCATGGATACCTGCCATGAATGAGAGAGGGGAGCTTGCCGGAAACGGCCTGTGCCTCAAAATGCCTTCCATCTTAACTTTTTTGCTTTTTCAAAACGCGATTCCACCAGCGGCCAATTAACAACATTCCACCAATTCTTCACATACTCTGCACGGTTGTTTTTATATTGAAGATAATAGGCATGTTCCCACACATCAATCACTAGCAGTGGAATCGTATCCCATTGGGTCAAGTTCATATGTTTTTCCGATTGAAGAATCTCCAGTCTCCTGGCTCTCATTGACCAGACCAATACGGCCCATCCTGAACCTTCCACCGCAATAGCTGCCTCTGAAAACTGCCGTTTAAATGCTTCAAAACTCCCAAAGGAAATCTCGATGGCTTTCATTAAGCCCTCCGCTGGCATTCCCCCGCCATTTGGGCTCATTACTTCCCAAAATAAAGTATGGAGGTAGTGGCCCGATCCGTGAAAACTCAATTCTCGTTCCCAGTGCTTTATTAGTGAAAAATCATTCGTTTTTCTTGCTTCCATCAGTTTATTTTCTGCTTTATTCAATCCATCCACATATGACTGATGATGTTTATCATGATGAAGCATCATAATTTCCCCTGAAATGTATGGCTCTAAAGCATTATACCCATAAGGCAATGGAGGCAGGGAATGTCCGCCGGGCGGAATTTTAATCTCTTCTGTCCATATATATCCGCCAACTTCCCTCTTTTCATTGGCTTCTTGTGCGGATCGATGAATTTCTACCGCTAACTCATAAATTTCCTTGCTGATCAATGCTTCACTGCCGGTAGAATCTTCTAACCTTAAAATGAGATTGTCAAACGCCGCTAACTTGTTCATCCAATCTTCTTTTACGCCAGTACCTTGAAGTGATGCTTCAAGACTGTTTCGCCAGCCCCTCATTTGCCGGATATACGAACGATATTCTTCTTGCATATAAAACACACCCTCCTCACGTTTATTAAACTATGAAGAGGGTGTGGGTTTTGAGCTTATTTTAAAGAGAAATTATTTTGACTGCATCATTTTTGTTCTATAATCTGTTTCATAATAATCAAGTTCTTCCCGGAATCGCTGAAAGTCCAATTCCAAAGTGGAAATAAGCTCTTGAACTTTTTGTGGTGCAGATTTTCTGAATTTTATTGCTTGCCTTCCTGTATATGCAGACCTTGGATCTTCATACCAGGAATCATTTTTAGGGGAAAAGAACTCTTCGATACATAGATGATAAATGGAATACAAAGCTTTTTCAGCAGCCATCTTATTGAATGGTTCGCACTTTAAGGCAAGGCTGCAGGCATCCTTCCCGTCTTCGCAGGAAACCAGTATGCGCCTCAAAACAGAGAGCAGCCCTTCAGAATAATCCCTTTCTATGCCTTCTTCATGAATCAATTCACTCAACTTTGTCTCATTCAGGAACCCAGTGATCACCCCGATGGTTTTTTCCAGGAATCTCTTCACTTCTTCCGTCTGTGTTTGTACGATAGAGTTTCTCATATTCCCCTCCCATATCCTTAACGGCGTTTCCCGCATAATTGAAGCATTACACTTCCTGACTCAGAGTCTCTTGGAATTTGCCGAAAAATAAATCAGCATCTTCCTGGAGAAGGTCGTCTTCTGTCTTCTCAGGCAGAGGCGGCAATTCACTGATATTTTTAAGACCAAAATAATCTAAGAATTCTTTTGTCGTTCCGTATAATATGGCTCTACCTGTTCCTTCCGCTCTTCCAACCTCTTTGATCAACCCTTTGGAAACGAGGGTTTGAAGGGGCCTTTCTGTTTTGACTCCTCTTATATCCTCTATTTCCGCCCTCGTAATCGGCTGTTTATAGGCGACAATAGCCAAGCTTTCCAGAGCTGCTTGGGATAGCGTATTCACCCCTGGGGATTCTACCAATTTCTTTAGATATGGGGCAAATTCTTTTTTGGTCACCAGCTGGAACGTCCCTGCTATTTCCTTCAATTCCATTCCACGATTACTTGTTTCATAGTCTTCTTTTAAAACCTCTATGATTTCCCATGCCTGATGTTCTTCAATTTCCATTACTGTCATGATTTGCTTTAAATTCAAGCCTTCATCACCTGCTACGAAGAGCAGACTTTCTAAGATGCCTTTCCAATTAACGATTTCCAATGACTTCTGCTCCTTCCTTTGCTGTTATGAAAATGTCATCGAAATTCCCTTCCTGCTCCACAAGCAATTCATTCCTTTTCATCAGTTCAAGGATTGCTAAGAATGTAACGACGATATGGTCCTTTTCTTCATAAGGAAATAACTCAGCAAAACTTTTTCTTCCTGTAAAACTCCTAAGTTCCACCATGACTTCTTCCATTCTTTTCTCAATGGACAGTTCTTGTCTTGAAATCCTGGTGGTTACCGGCTTTTGCAGTTTCTTTCTTCGAAGGAGTTTATTAAAAGCTCCAAGCATATCATAAATGGTTACATTCAGTTCGAGCTTCTCACTTGAGGCTGCACCGGCAATTTCAGAAAGATCGCTTGGAGGTTTGGTGAATATCTGTCCTCGCTCCTGCTCCCTCTGCTTTAATTCGTCTGCAGCACTTTTATACTTTTTATATTCTATTAGCCTTTCAACTAATTCATCCCTCGGATCCATTTCATCTTCGAACTCAAATTCTTCTTCGTCCAGATCATCGTGGTGCTTTGGCAGAAGCGTCTTGCTTTTAATGGCAAGAAGCGTTGCAGCCATGACCAGATATTCACTTGCTACATCAAGTTTCAGTTCCTTCATGGCATGGACGTACATAAGATACTGTTCTGTAATTTGAGCCATGGGGATATCATATATATCTATTTCCAGAGAATTGATTAAATGCAGCAAAAGATCCAATGGACCTTCAAATGCATCTACTTTAACACTATATTCCAAATTCATCACCTGTTCTTTTTACCCGCTGTTTTGGGCTACCTTTAAGTATAGAGGATAGTTCCCCATTCTCCAATAGGAAACTTGAAAGAAAAGCTTTCACTGCGGAAGTTGGATTGTTTTTTCGCAAAATATATTATGCTACACTTGTAGGATAGAAAGAAAGTAGGGAACAACATGTCATATCCTAGAGAATATATAGACTATCTTGTTCAATTTCATGCTTGCCGCGACTATTTTGAATGTCATGAAATCCTTGAAGAATATTGGAAAGATCGCGAAGGCCGAAGAAAAGATTCCATATGGCTCCCATTCATTCAGTTAGCTGTCGCTCAATATCATCACAGAAGAAATAATTGGCCAGGTGCCAGGAAGATGATGTCCAAGGCGATAAAGGGGTTTGAAGGACGCAGCAAAATGGTTTCTGATTTAGGCTTGAATGACGATGAATTCTTCCAGCTTCTGTCCATTTCTCTATCCAAGATCGATCAAAGAGAAGAATATGAAAGCATGGAATTACCGATAAAAGACCCGGATCTGATGAAAATATGCCGGCAAGAGTGTAAAAAACATCAATATAGCTGGCAAAAAAGCGATCTCACCAACCATGCACTAATCCATAGGCATCGGACAAGGGATCGGTCAGAAGTCATCCATGCAAGGAATAATGCCTTATTGAAAAAGAACATTGATCCAAAATAAAAATGAGCACCTGATGGCAGGTGCTCATTTTTATTGATTTCATTCAGAGAGCTTCTCCTTCAAAATCACATTTATCAAAAAAAGCTGATGTATTTTGGTTTGGCTTTAGTTCTTTATTCTCATATAAGTGACTGAGTTCTTTTATCATTTTTTTGCCTATTCCTTCATGGCGATGTGATGGATTCACTGAAATATGCTGAATTTCAACTTCCTCTTCAGCTACAACAACGCCAATCAGACCGATGATATCTTCCTCTTTCCAAAGAAATAGCTGCCAATCCTGGTTTTCTTCATAATTTTTCATGGTCTGCTGCAGCTTTTTTATATCTTTTTCACTTGGCATGAAGGACATCAAGCCCATTGCAATTTTTTCAAATGTTTTTTTAAAGCGTATTAACATCACATAATCCCTCTTTTATTTTCCGCTTCTTTTGGCTATTACCATTATTTACAAATAACTTAATTCTTAATCGTACTCTATCTTACTAGATAAAATAGCAACATTCAATCTTGACAAGCACATTACTTTGAGCCTATGAAAATCCAATAAATGATTCCCCAACCGATTGTCAACAGGCCTAAAATAATAAACAACGCTGCATTATTGACTTTCAATTTTCATTTCTCCTTTATAAAACAAGACGGCATTCCCATTCTTTTTTTCCTAACAAAGACTCTTGTCTGTTATTGTATTCATTTTATTATGATTCTGCAAATCTATTATAAGAAAAGCGCAAGCGGCTCGATCAGCCCCGACCCGCATAAGACGGAACTCGAAGGAAATCCTGATTTCCGTAGAGGTACGACTTATGACCTCGAGGGGCTAGGCGCTGGAGCTGGACAGCACTTCACTCAGAATTTTTATACTCTCTTATCTATAAAAACAGGCTTCCGCTATTGTATGTCAAAACAATGTGCGGAAGCCGCTGCTCTTTAAAATCTATCGTTTGGATCAGCGGGAATAGTTTCCTGCATTGGCATTGAGGGGCATATCCAAGTGAATGATATCCTTAAGGCTTTCCCTGCGGACAACAAGGACATCCCTGCCATTCTCCACGAATACTACCGGAGGGCGTGGTATTCTATTATAATTATTAGCCATTGAATACCCATATGCACCTGTACAGAAGACAGCAAGTAAATCTCCTTTTTGGACTTGCGGCAGATGGATGTCCCAAATAAGCATATCCCCAGATTCGCAGCACTTTCCTGCAATGGATACAAGCTCTTCTTTTGGATCATTCGCTCTATTGGCAAGCACTGCCTCATATTTTGCATCGTATAGGGCCGGCCTGATATTATCGTTCATTCCGCCATCGACAGCAATATATTTGCGGACATTCGGAACATCTTTTTGGGAGCCTGCTTCATACAATGTCGTACCGGAATCCCCGACAAGTGAACGTCCCGGTTCAATCCAAATCTCAGGCATTTCCAGCCCGTATCTGATGCTTTCTTCCTTCACCTTTGTGATGATTTCCTCTACATATCTTGCCGGCGGGATCGGATCATCTTCTGCGGTATATCTGATGCCAAATCCTCCACCTAAATTCAGTACTTTAGGCTCAAAAT
Organism: Falsibacillus pallidus; assembly: GCF_003350505.1. NCBI lineage: Bacteria > Bacillati > Bacillota > Bacilli > Caryophanales > Bacillaceae > Falsibacillus > Falsibacillus pallidus. The sequence continues at coordinate 110,903 of NZ_QQAY01000009.1, read as the reverse complement.
GATGCTTTTTGCTCCATTCATTGAGTTTTTCCATGATTTTTTCCGCTGCAAGTACAAATCCTGTTGTATCAAAAATCTGGGAACCGATATGGCAATGGATGCCTAGGAGATCAATCCACGGAGAGTCAGCAGCAGCCAGCAAAGCTTTTTCCGCCTGGCCGTTTTGAAGGTCGAAGCCGAACTTCGAATCTTCCTGGCCCGTCAGAATATAGTCATGTGTATGCGCCTCGATACCGGGAGTGACTCTCAAGAGCACGCTCATTTGTGTTTTCTGTTCGGAACAAACCTCTTCAAGAAGAGATAATTCAGAGAAATTATCAACGACGATGCAGCCTACCTTATGCTCCAGCGCCATTTTCAATTCTTCTTCACTTTTATTATTGCCATGGAAATGAATTTTCTCAGTGGGGAATCCAGCTGCTAACGCCGTATAGAGTTCTCCTGCTGACACCACATCCAATGAAAGGCCTTCTTCCGCAGCCAGCTGCACCATAGCGATGGAAGAAAACGCTTTGCTTGCATAGGCTACCTGTGCTTTTACATTCAACCGGTCAAAGGTTTCCTTAAATCCCCTCGCCCGTTCGCGGATTAAGGCTACATCATATACATAAAGCGGCGTTCCATACTTCTTGGCAAGTTCTACTGTATCGCATCCGCCAATCTCCAGGTGACCGGCTTCGTTGATTGCTGAAGTTCCATAAAAATGCATGATTCCCCACACTCCATTTTGCTGTCATAAACAAATAGACAGCAGCCAGGATTTCTTCCGACTCACTGTCTATCACGACCTGCATTCTATTTTTATTTTGCCTTAAACTTTATCATAGAAATCTTTGACATGCAATAAAACGATGGCTCATTCTTTGAGCGGCTGTTTGAATTTGTTCCTTGGCTGAACAATGCTTGGCCGTACGACAGAACCAGGCACAGACCGTCTGATGAGGATCTGCAGAAATGCCATGGGGCTGAATGGGATCAATGGCCATAAATATGGAGTATTGAGTGATTTCAGCCTCGCAAGAAGTATCACATAAATTGTAGAGCCCATTACCAGACCCGGGACACCAAAGATTGCTACGATGAATAGCAGGGACAGCCTTACTAATTTATTTGCTACGCTCAATTCATAGCTTGGCGTTGAAAATGTCCCGATGGCAGCAACGGAAATATACAATATGACCTCCGGTACAAACAGCCCCACATCGATCGCGATCTGCCCGATCATAACTGCAGCGATTAAACCCATCGCAGTGGATAATGGGGTCGGCGTATGAATGGCGGCAATCCTTAAGAATTCCAGACCAAGGTCTGCTATTAAAATCTGGATCAATATCGGGATATGGGTCTGTTCATTTGGGCCAATGAAGGCTATCCTGTCGGGAAGCAGAGACGGCTGCTGTACACAGAGATACCAAAGTGGAATTAGGAATATCGATGATAAAATCCCTAAGAATCTTACCCACCTGACAAATGTACCGACCGCAGCTGATTGACGGTACTCTTCCGCATGCTGAACATGATGAAAATAAGTTGTAGGAGTGATGATGACACTTGGAGAAGTATCAACAAATATGAGGACATGCCCCTCAAGCAAATGGGTCGCGCCGACGTCCGCCCGCTCTGTATATCGGACCATTGGATATGGATTATATCCCTGTTTGACGATGAATTCTTCTACAGCTTTATCAGCCATTGATAGCCCGTCGATCTTAATATTGGTTATTTCCTTCCTTATTGTATTAATCAAATCGGGGTTGGCTACATCCTCTATATAGGCAATGGATATATCCATTTTTGAACGTTCGCCTGCTTTGAACATTTCAAACCGCAGCCGTTCATCCCTGATCCTTCTTCTCGTAAGAGCTGTATTGACGATGATGTTTTCGACATACCCGTCACGTGAACCCCTTACCACTTTTTCTGTATCCGGCTCCTGCGGCTGTCTTCCAGGGTAGCTTCGGACGTCTACGATCAGTGCTTTTTCTTCGCCTTCCACTAAAACGGCAATCAAACCAGATAGTACTTGGTCAACCATTTCATCAATCGTTTTGACGGGCTGTACCGATTGATGGATCAGCCTGTTTTCAACAATCTCGTATAATTTGGAAGAGAGTCTTTCATTATCGTTGATTTCAATGAGTTCCTGGAATAATTTTATGATGTACTGCGTATCGCACAGTCCATTCACATAATAGATATGAACATCCTTTTTGAGGATCTTCAGTTTCCGCAAGCCCAGGTCGAAGCTCGTGCCTAAGCCCACCCTTTCCTTCATGTATTGTTCCATTTCTTTCAGATTGTGAGGAATCGGCTTTTTCGTGTTCAAATCACCCTTTGGCATTGAACCCGCTCCTTTCCATGATGATTTCAACTGCTTTTTTTGTAATTGGAGCTCCTTTATCGGAAGAATCTTTTTTCGCCATTTTTCCAATATCCCCGATTCCTACGATGATGGGAACATCCAGCTGATCCAGACAATAGACCGTATCTCCATTGATTCGTCCGATATCCATTTCCGGCACACCGTACTTGTCCACACCGTTGCTGGTCAGATTTCCCTCGTTATCAATGCAGACATCCACTTTGGTCCATTCGGCATCCTTTGTCCTTGAAGCAACTGCGATGACTCCGAGAACTTCTATCTCTTTATGATTTGCTACATATTTCATCGCCTGCTCCCCTGACCCTTCCCCGAGAAATCCGCTGTCATCAAACATAACAAATACAGGATCATAAGGGGTTTTCTTAATCAGCTTCACAATATCACTTCCACTGAGAACAGAAGGATTGCCGCAAGATTGGGAGATGCATCTTCCATCGTATATTTTGGCCACTGCCTCAACGGCCTTTCGTGCATATGCGTCTCCATCTGTAATCAAAATGACACGATGCTTCTTCATTGATAACACCTTCTTTTCCATATAAGGCTGCAAACATCATTGATCTACAAAATACATCCAATGAAACAGGGAACCCAATACTTTTCCAAAAACAATCGCCATCAATAAATACACGATTCTATCATCAATCCCAATCCGCTTTGCAAGGATGGGGAATACATTTAATACCTCCGTCAATGCAGCTGCCAGCATACCAGTAAATATCCCGCTGCCCAGTCCAATGAATATCAATAGATAGGGAGTCCACGAAAACGATTCGCCCCGCAGCCCAAGCCACCCGCCTGTTACAGCTCCGAATATGACTGCCCATTCGTAATAATGGATCATCTTCATGGTCTTCGTCAGCTGTGTCAAACGGGGGATGATCCCAAGCACAGTCAAAAATGCGACAAATCCCGATCCTACCGCCAATCCTCCTGCCAGTCCGACAAAAGCCATGAACAATACTTCAATCGTCATCAATGTGTTTCATACTTTCCTTGTTTTCATTCATGATGACATACTGGTCTAGATCGGACTGGTAATTGAACATTTCGACCTCCAATGGACTCGGTTCTTCATTGATTCTTTTCCGAAAGACATGATTGAAAAATAAAATCATCCCTACCCCAAGACCTAGCGAATAAGGAATCTGGAAAATGAGAGGCTTTTCATTTTTATGGCCGGTAATAATTTTATATAGGTTCTGATGCACTTCCCTCATGCTGACGTCTTCATGAAAATTCATTATGGCCAGCCCTGCACCAATAAAAAGGAGAAGCCAGACAAGTATGAACATCGGAATCGACATCCTCTTCTTCTTATAAATTACCTCGACAATGGTCTGTGATGGGCCGATGGTTTGGATATCACATTCCGGGAAGCGTATGCTCAAGTGATGCAGGACCTTCATGACATCGATGATGATGATGTTCTGATCTTCCTCTGTCACTTGATAGACAACCATGGAGTTAATTTCCTCCAACAATGCCTCCGGTGCTATTACTTGTGCCATTCTTTTTAAGATAACGGGACTTTCAGGGTGAACTTGTATGCGGTGCCGTAATTTTAAGTAAATGGATGATTCCATTTTCTTCACTTCCTGAACATGAATTTCCTTGTATACGTTAGTATGAGTCAAATCAAATACTTCATGAAAGCCAATAAATAGAAAAAGCATGGCTGAGAATCAGCCATGCTTTTCTTATATCCAGTTTATACATCCATCCGGTCTTTCATTTGCTGGAGTATTTTTTTCTCCAGCCTGGAAACTTGGACTTGCGAGATGCCAAGTCTTTCCGCGACTTCAGATTGGGTTTGATCTTTATAATACCTTAGATACACGATAAGGCGCTCCCGTTCATCAAGCTCGAGGATTGCCTCCTTGAGGGCAATTTTATCAAACCATTTATGTTCATTTTGATCAGCGATTTGATCAAGGAGCGTGATTGGGTCACCATCATTTTCATAAACCGTCTCATGGATGGAAGATGGAGATCGGCTGGCTTCTTGGGCCATCACCACTTCTTCAGGTGAAAGCTCCAGGTACTCAGCGATTTCATTAACCGAAGGCACTCTTCCGAACTTTTTCGATAGCTCATCCTTCGCCTTTCGGATTCGGTTCCCCATTTCCTTCAAGGATCTGCTTACTTTCACAGTACCGTCATCACGGATAAATCGTTGAATTTCTCCAATAATCATCGGTACAGCATATGTTGAAAATTTCACATCATAGGAAAGATCGAATTTATCAACAGATTTCAGCAATCCGATGCTTCCGATCTGAAAGAGGTCATCCGGTTCATAGCCCCTATTTAAGAACCGCTGTACGACAGACCATACAAGCCTCATATTTTTTTGAATAATGATGTCCCGTGCTTCCTGGCTTCCATCCTGGCTGAGCTTGATCAGCTCTTTCACTTCTTGATCCTTCAGATATCCCTTTTCATTTTCTTTTTTCAATTCCACATCCATAGGCATAACCCCTTAATTGCAAAGCGCTTTACTTTTAGTGAGGTGCTTTTTCATGCGAATGGTGGTGCCTGTACCCGGATGTGAATCTACCTCTACTTCGTCCATGAAATTTTCCATGATGGTAAAGCCCATACCTGATCTTTCAAGTTCCGGCTTTGTTGTATATAATGGCTGGCGTGCTTCTTCAATATCATTGATTCCCATGCCGTCATCCCGTATCGTCAGTTCAACCACACCGTCTTCAATGGCTGCTGAAATATAGACCATTCCGGCCGGGTTGTTGTCGTAGCCATGGATGATCGCATTGGTTACAGCTTCAGAGACAACCGTCTTCAGTTCTGTCAATTCATCCATTGTGGGGTCAAGCTGTGCGACAAAAGCCGCTACCGTCACCCTGGCAAAAGATTCATTCTGGCTTAGAGCGCTGAATTCAAGGTTCATTTCGTTTCTCATGCTTACGCAACCCCCAATCTTTGTAAAGCAAACTCTTCTGACGGTTCTAATCGAATGATTTTGAATAGGCCCGACATTTCAAATAGTCTTTTTACAGAAGGAGAGATTGCGCAGACGACCATTTCTCCATGCTTTTGTTTAATTTGTTTATACCTTCCCAATATGACCCCAAGACCTGAGCTGTCCATGAAAGACAGATGCTCTAAATTCAAGATAATGTGGCGGATTTCATATTTCTCAATTGCATCAGAGGCACTTTCACGCAGTGATTCGGCGGTATGATGATCCAGTTCACCTTGAAGACGGATACACAACACTTCATGCTTTACTTCTAAATCAATAGCAAGACTCACTATTACAGTCCTCCTTAAAAGTTGTATAGTGAGTCAATTCTATTTTATAAAGCCGGATTCCTTCTAGATGACAAAACTAGAAGGAATTCGCCATTTTAAGTGAATATCCGCCAGATTAATTGCCGTATTTTGCAAAAATCCCGAATGATCGTTTATAAAGCTTCCACCAGCTGGCCTTTGCGACATTTTTCTTCGCCACGAGTGTGGATTGGACCACTACTTTTCCATCCTTTTTTATGGTCAGGGTGCCAATTGCATCCCCTTTGGAAACAGGTGCCTTAATATTTTGATCGAGTTTGACGATTTTCTCGACCTTATCCGTTTTCTCTCCTTTTTTAAGGAGGATGGAAATCGGTTCATCTGTATACGCTTCTACTTTATTCTCGCTGCCTTTACTGACGGAAGTTTTGCCCATTGCCTGCCATTTTTCATATAACGGTTTTGTTGTATATTGCGCAAACGCATAATCAAGCATCTGGCTTACCTGAGCGTTTCTGGATTTAGTAGTAGGCGCCCCGAATACTACAGCCACTACACGCATATTGTCTTTTTTGGCTGTCGCTGTCAGACAATATTTTGCTTCGTTTGTAAATCCTGTCTTCAATCCATCAACTCCTGGATAGAAGCGGACTAATTTATTTGTATTGACGAGCCAGAATTTATTATCTGTATTCTCTCTTAAATAGGACTCATATGTTCCTGTAAATTTCGTGATATCTTCGTATTTAAGGAGTTCTTTCGCCATCATTGCCATATCATATGCAGAGCTGTAATGATCTTTTGCAGGCAGCCCTGTAGCATTCTGGAACTTAGTATCCTTCAATCCCAATTCTTTTACTTTTTTATTCATCATTGCTACGAAAGCATCTTCACTTCCGGCAATTTTTTCTGCCATTGCAACTGAGGCATCATTTGCAGATCCAATTGAAATCCCCATGAGCATCTGCTTCACGGTCATTTCTTCACCCGGCTCCAGGAATATCTGGGAACCGCCCATTGAAGCTGCATACTCACTAGTCCGGACTTTATCATCCCATTTCAGCTGTCCCTGTTCTAATGCCTGCATAATTAAAATCATCGTCATGATCTTCGTCATCGATGCAGGCGGAAGTTTTTCATGACTGTTTTTATCATATAAAATGCTTCCGGTATCTCTTTCAATTAAAACCGCTGATCTTGCATCATCTGCCAAAGCAGGGCCTTCTTCTTTTGCAAAGAGTGGTGTGAAACTCATGGAATACATCATTATTGCCGCTGTTACTGCTAATGCTAAACGTTTCATGCTTGATCCCTCCGAAAAAACAGTCTAAATTGGTATTTTTACCTTACTAGCCCATTCTTTCCATATAAATCAATATTATACTTCCAGACATAACAAAAAGCCGATGGCAGAGCCACCGGCTTTTCAGTCGTTCAGGGATTCATTTTACTTTTGAAAATGGACTTCTTCATGCACAAGCTTTGGTGCATCGACTTTTTCTTTAGAAACCTTGATATTGGAATAAAGCTTGTCTTTCACATCTTCCACATCATTGGAATTGGCATAAATAGTGACAAGGGATTCTCCTTTTTTCACTTCATCGCCAATCTTTTTGCGCAGCATCAAACCAACGGCCAAATCGATTTCTGATTCCTTCGTCGCTCTTCCTGCCCCAAGGAGCATAGCTGCTGTGCCAATCTCATCTGCAACAATTTCAGAAACATACCCATCTTCCTTCGCTTCCAATTCAAAGGTATATTTTGCTTGAGGGAGCTTTTCAGGCTGATCGATGACTGAAGCATCTCCACCTTGAGCTGAAAGGAATGTTTTGAATGATTCGAGTGCTTTGCCGTTTTCCATTACTTCAATCAGCATCTTCCTTGCTTCCTCAGCTGAAGAAGCTTTGCCGGCTAAAAGAACCATATTGCTTCCGAGTGCCAAGCATAATTCGGTAAGATCTTCAGGGCCTTCACCTTTTAATGTATCGATGGCTTCTTTTACTTCCAATGCATTTCCAATAGCAAAACCTAAAGGCTGGCTCATATCAGAAATGATCGCCATTGTTTTACGGCCGACATTATTGCCGATATTAACCATTGCTTGGGCAAGATCGCGGGAATCATCCAGCGTCTTCATGAATGCACCTGCACCAGTCTTTACATCCAGTACAATCGCGTCAGCACCTGCAGCGATTTTTTTGCTCATGATCGAACTTGCAATCAATGGAATGGAGTTGACAGTGGCAGTTACATCTCTCAATGAATACAGCTTTTTATCGGCAGGAGTCAAATTACCGCTTTGACCGATAACGGCAATCTTGTTTTCGTTGACTAAACGGATGAATTCCTCATTTTCAATTTCAACATGGAATCCTTCTACCGCCTCAAGCTTATCGATTGTTCCGCCGGTATGCCCTAGGCCTCTTCCGGACATCTTGGCTACAGGTACACCCACTGCTGCTACAAGTGGTCCAAGAACAAGCGTTGTCGTGTCGCCTACTCCTCCAGTAGAATGTTTGTCGACCTTTACGCCGTTGATGGCGCTTAAATCAATCGTATCACCGGAATGAACCATAGCCATTGTCAGTTCCGCGCGTTCACTTTCCGTCATCCCTTGAAAATATACCGCCATCGTCCAGGCGCTCATTTGATAATCCGGGATTGACCCATCAGTATATCCTTTGATGATGAATTGAATTTCTTCCTTGCTCAATTCTTTTCCATCACGCTTTTTTTCGATTAAATCAACCATTCTCATGTTTGACACCACTTTCTGCTGTCCTATATCGCAGCTGTTATTTCCTTTACGTATGTTAAGAAATTTGTTTTTACCATTTCAGTCGTTTCAATGACCTCATCATGAGTCAACGGCTGGTCCAGAATGCCTGCAGCCATATTTGAAATGCAGGAAATGCCAAGCACTTTCATTCCTGCGTGGCGTGCGACGATGACCTCAGGAACAGTTGACATCCCTACTGCATCTCCACCAAGTGTACGGAACATTCTAATTTCAGCAGGTGTTTCATACATAGGACCTGTGTTTCCGACGTATACACCTTCTTGGACATTGATGCCCAGTTTTTCAGCGATTTCTTTCGCCATTGTGCGGAGCTGTCTATTGTAAGCTTCAGACAGATCAGGGAAACGGACCCCTAATCTGGAATCATTCGGCCCGATTAGCGGGTTGCCGCCCATATTATTGATATGATCGGAAATGATCATCAAATCTCCAGGCTCAAAGCTTTCATTAACACCGCCTGCTGCATTCGTCACAATCAATGTTTCAACTCCAAGTTCTTTCATGACACGGACAGGGAAAGTCACTTGATTGAATTCATAGCCTTCGTAATAATGAAATCTCCCCTGCATGGCCACAACTTCTTTTCCATTTAATTGGCCAAATACAAGTTGTCCAGCGTGTCCTGCGACAGTTGAAACCGGAAAATCAGGGACCTCACTGTAAGGGATCCTCACAGGATTTTGAATTTCATCGGCAAGTACTCCAAGGCCTGATCCTAAAATTAATCCAATGGCGGGAGTACCGGTATATTTGTTCTGTAAAAATTCAGATGCTTTCTTTATTTGTTCTAAGTTCATCAATATTCTCCTTAATCAAGCTCACTTAAGAAGCTTTTTCCGTATTGAGGCATTTTCACGCCGAAATTTTCTGCAACAGTAGCACCGATATCTGCAAATGTCTCTCTGATCGGCAATTCTTTTCCTTCTTTCATACGCTTTGAGTAGACCAGCAATGGTACATATTCACGCGTATGATCCGTACCAGGGGCAACAGGATCATTTCCATGGTCTGCAGTGATGATGAGCAAATCTTCATCACCCATTTTTTCGAATACTTCAGGAAGCCTTGCATCATATTCCTCCAACGCCTTCCCATATCCTTCAGGATCACGTCGATGCCCGTATAGTGCATCAAAGTCAACCAGGTTAAGGAAGCTCAAACCATTGAAATCCTTATCCATGACTTTGATGAATTGATCCATTCCATCCATATTGGATTTAGTACGGATCGCTTCCGTAACGCCCTCTCCATCATAAATGTCAGAAATCTTCCCGAGCGCAATGACATCTTTTCCGGCATCCTTCAATTCGTTCATGACGGTCCTGTCAAACGGTTTCAAAGCATAATCGTGTCTGTTGCTTGTACGTTTGAAGTCGCCCGGCTCTCCAACAAATGGCCGTGCAATGATTCTTCCGACCATGTATTTTTCATCAAGTGTCATTTCTCTTGCGATCTCGCAGATATTATACAGCTCATCCAATGGAACAATTTCTTCATGGGCTGCAATTTGAAGGACGGAATCAGCGGATGTATACACAATCAGGGCACCTGTATCCATATGCTCTTTTCCCAGCTCATCGAGAATTTCCGTTCCACTTGCCGGTTTGTTCCCGATGATTTTCCGTCCGGATTTCTCTTCCAATGCATTAATTAATTCATCCGGGAATCCATCCGGAAAAACTCTGAACGGTGTTTCAATGTTCAGACCCATGATTTCCCAATGGCCGGTCATCGTATCTTTTCCATTTGAAGCTTCCTGCATTTTTGTATAGTAGGAAAGAGGCTTGGAAGCTTTCTCAATCCCTTGTAAACTACGGATATTAGAAAGTCCGAGCTTTCCCATATTAGGCATATTCAAGCCATTCATTTTCTCTGCAATGTGACCAAGGGTATCTGCCCCTTTATCATTGAATTTCTCAGCATCCGGAGCCTCTCCTATGCCTACGGAATCCATCACGATCAAATGAATTTTCTTATATGTATCTTTCATGTGAACACCCTCCCGAAATTTATAAAATAAAGCGTTTTCATCGCTGCTAAACCTATCATACCCCTTTTTATGGGGGTTAACCACTATCGCTATACGTCAGAAGTCTGACATCTATATTGTAATCTATAAGGCGCTGATTTTACAAGAAAAAAAGCCTTCTCCCATTGAAGTTTTCTTTACTTTCTTCAATAGGAAAGGCTGTTTCTTTATGCCCTTGGGTGGAACTTGGAATAGACATCTTTCAATCTCGTCTTGGTGACATGCGTATAGATTTGGGTTGTGGATATATCTGCATGTCCCAGCATCTCCTGGACGGCACGCAGGTCCGCACCATTTTCCAGCAAATGTGTGGCAAACGAATGCCTAAGTGTATGTGGAGTCAGTTCTTTTTCAATATTTGCCTTTTTCGCGAGTCCTTTAAGGATTTTCCAAAAACCCTGCCGCGTCAACCGATTGCCATGGTGATTCAGAAATAATGCATCTGTCTTATACTTGGAAGATCTTAACCGTAAACGGCTTCCGCTCATGTATTTCTCCAATACTGTAACAGCAGTCCGTCCAATGGGAATAATCCGCTCCTTGTTCCCTTTTCCAATGCACTTTACAAATCCCATAGTCAGGTGGACATCATCCAGGTTCAAACCTATCAATTCACTGACACGAATGCCGGTAGCATATAGGATTTCAAGCATCGCCTTGTCCCTGGCTCCGATCGGCGTGGAATCATCCGGTGCTTCAAGAAGGGATTCAACCTCTTCCAGACTCAAAACTTTAGGGAGACTCCTCCCGTGCTGCGGAGTGTCGATATGGACAGACGGATCTGCTTCAACCGCTTTCTCCCTTAATAAGAATTGATGGAATGATCTTATGGATGCAATATGGCGTGCTATGGTCCTGACTGATTTCCCCTGTTGTTTGAGGTGGCCTAAAAAATGGACGATATGCGTTCTTGCCACATCATTTAAAGAATCCATTCCCTCTACCTTCATTAAGTAGTTGATGTACGCTTTCAAATCTCTCTCATAGGATACGATTGTATTTTTGGCCAATCCCTTTTCCACTACCATGTAATGGATAAAATCTCTTAAATGGTCCTCCACATTCATTACTCCCCGTCTAAATAAAAGAGCACCAGCCGGTTGAACCAATCTACATCTTCCCCTGTAGCTGAATTGTAAACTTTCACAGCAGCCCCTTCCGGCTTATCATACTTATGATAATCCTGATACTCTTGGTTTACCCACATAATACCACAGTAGAAGAGGATCGTGCATCCAGTAAATAAGATGAAAACCTTCATTGACTGCCAGAATAATGCTAGCCACGATCTCAAATGGCCCCTCCCCCTTTTCGAAAAATCCATTAATACAAGCTATGCCAGTCTGGACATTTTTTATACCTGGATCCTTAAAAAGACCCGGAGGAAGGACTTCCAAAAACGAAAAAAGACCATTTCCCACTGGAAAGGTCTTTTGTTTATTGTGAATCATCATTTTCATTTTTATCTTGGCAGCGCCAGCATATTCCGTGGAATGTCAGACGATGGTCTTTAATCTTGAAATTCCATCCCTTTTCTACCACAGCTTCTACTTCTTCCAATAGATCTTCCTGGATTTCATCCACTGCACCGCATTCAATACATACTAAATGATGATGAAAATGCGCTGCGCCTTCTTGGCGGAGATCATATCGTGAAACGCCGTCGCCAAAGTTGATTTTATCGACTACCTTAAGCTCGGTTAGCAGTTCCAGCGTTCTGTAAACTGTAGCAAGCCCGATTTCAGGTGATTTATCCTTAACGAGGAGGTATACATCTTCTGCACTTAAATGATCCTCTTCATGTTCAAGCAATACACGCACAGTTGCTTCGCGCTGCGGAGTAAGCTTATAGCTAGCCGAATGCAGTTGTTTTTTAATACGGTCAATTCTGCCTTCCATGTCAAGAGTTCCTCCCTCGCCACTGTCTATCCTATTATACCAGACGAAGGGAAATAAGCAAAATAAAATTATTATCAACTGGGGTTTGTATTTATTATTTTATAATAATTAATATTATATAGTATTTACTTTTTAATCGAAGTGACGATTGATTTCATCAGGCCAGGAGACAAATAAGCTTCTATCCCTGCCGAGATGGACACCACCCCGATTGCCAGCACAAAAGCAGCAATATATCTTCCAAAGATCGGACCGAAAATAAAATTCATATTTTGCTTCATGAAAATCTTTCGAATCAATTTGATAGAAAAACTAACTGCCAAGACAGTGATAAAAATAAATATCGGGATAATAAATAGATTTTGTGGCAGCACGGTTACAAATGAAAGGAGAAATCCTCCCCATCCCATTTGATTGACTAAAAAACCTACAGTAAAACCTACCACAACACCCTTCATGAACAAGAGTATCAGAATTAAAGGCAGCCCGATGATCGAAATGCCGAGTATCCATATCAGACCCAGGAATTTTATATTATGAAGGAAGCTTTGTCTGAAAAGATCTTCAGATGCTGCTACTTTCCCATCTGACACCTGTCCAAAAAACTGGCTCAAATAATAGTATAAATCTTCTTTTTGCGCAATCGATAAACTATTTACCACAATCGCCCCAAAGATGACACCCATTAGGAATAGGACGATGATGAATGAATAGATTGAGGAGTTTTCCTGAATATGATGTGTGATAGGATTCGCCGATATTCTTTTCCGCATCTACATTTCCTCCTAGAACAGGTTAATTCAAATGTATGCGGACAAGTCTGCCGTTATTCCATTTTCTCGTCATTCGATTTTCCCATAAACTCCTCCGCCGCCTGGCCTTACTTTCAATGTACCGTTTCGTGCTTCCACGATGAGTTCCGCAATCTTGGCAGGGACGATTTCGATCAATTCTTCCCATTTCGATTCGTGGATGGTCGCCATCTCAGTCCCAAAACGAGCAAGCAGCTTATTTAACGTCTTCGGCCCAAGCCCTGGAAGAAATTCAAGCGGCACCTGATGGATATAGGGAGGACGATTCGGATGTTCAGAGGAATCGGATGATAGTTCTTTGATTCTTTTTGAAACTCCTTTAATCAGTTTGCGGCTTCCGCAATTCGGACAAATTTTTTCCTCTCCTGGCCTGCTTCCACAGTCAGCGCAAGAAGTCTCATGATACTTCCCAAGCAGCGGATCCAATCCGTAATTACTTATTATCCCTCGCCCTTGCAATCCTTTCAGCGCATAAACAAATTCTTGAAATGTAGGTTCATTCAGCTTCAATTCTTGATATTCCCTCGCAATTTTCTGAAGAGAGTGTGCGTCAGAGTTTGTGAGAAAAGGATAGCTGTGCAGTTCGAGGATTTGATCAGCCATATGGGTATCAGCACTCAATCCCAGCTCGATAGCATCGATCAGTTCAGGGTCAAACACTTCCGTAATAGATGAAACAACACCTTTCCCAAACAGACTTTTGAACGGAGTAAACACATGGGCAGGGATGAACAGCCCATCCAGTTCTTTGACTTTCCCCTGAAGGGCCCTTCCATCAATGTAGACTCTTTGTGAACTAAGATGGATATTCGTTACATACGGACTGAGCCAATCCGAGAAGTGCTTCATTTTTTCCATCGTCGGAAAATAAGCAAGGACATGCACCGGTCCTTTACAGTTTTCATCATAAATCTCAAGCTCAGATCCCGCAATAAGAGTGACAGTATCCTTATAGACCAGTCCACCCCCACTATGGGTCTTCAAATCCCCTGTAGATGTTAGAAATTCAATTTCTTCTATGACCCCGGGTGAATGACAATCAATGATGCCAACGATGTCCACCCCTTTTTGCCCCATCGAAAATTCAAGGATATTCTGCAAGGTCAAGGATTTGGCACCCGTAATTTTAACAGGTCTTCCATGGAAGTCTCGGCCTATATGGATATGCAGGTCTGCATAGTATGAATTCATCTTTTCCCCTGCAGCTTTTGGATCAGTAGATATTGGACCGCATAAGCTGTCTTTGCATCATAAATTTTTTGATGGAGGACATATTCCTGTGCTTCTTCAAGGCTCAAATGAAGCATTTCCACAAATTCATCTTCATCTGCGGGACGGGCATTTTCTTTCAGTACAACGTCTTTTGCCAGGTACAGATGGACAAGTTCATCTGCAAAACCGGGAGAGGTATAAAAGGAAATGAGGTGTTCCAATGCGCCGCATGTATAGCTGGTTTCCTCCTCAAGCTCCCTCATGGCTGAATCGTATGGATCTTCTCCCGGTTCAAGCTTGCCAGCCGGAATTTCTACAATTGAACGTTCAAGCGCCTTCCGGTACTGCTCCACCATGACGATCTTTCCTTCTTCTGTAAGTGCTATGACGGCTACAGCTCCGGGGTGTTTAATTATTTCCCTTTTAGAAGTTTTTCCGTTTGGAAGCTCCACAATATCTTCTTGCAGTGTGATGATCTTCCCTTTAAAAATTTCTTTTGATTCTATTGTTTTTTCTTCAAATTTCTTCATTTCATCCAGCTCCTCCTGGGTTCTATCTTCATTAGCTTTTCATACATTTTATCATACCCGCCAAGGAGGAATCTTAATGAAGGTGTATATCACTGAAAAGGGAGTAGTAATCGCTGGGAAAGCGTGGGAAATTAAACACTATCTTAAACTGCAGCAGAAGCGGTTTCCCCTTGTTGCTGACTGGATCAATGAATTGTCCAAGCAGTCCTAGGCCTTTCGCTTTGCCTCGTCCCCTCCTTTCCATTAATATTAAGAAAATGACTTATTGGGAGGATGGAACACATGGAAAAGAGACCACTTGGAAATTCCGGATTGCTCGTAAGTAAAATGGGGCTTGGCTGCATGTCGCTGGGAACGGATGAAAAACATGCGCTGTCCATTGTAGAAGCAGCACTTGAAGAAGGCATTAATTACTTTGACACGGCTGATTTATATGACTTTGGTGTAAATGAGGAACTTGTCGGAAAGGCGTTGAAAAATGTCAGGGACGATGTTGTCATTGCAACCAAGGTGGGAAATAGATGGAATGAAGCCAAAGACAGCTGGAGCTGGGACCCTTCGAAATCCTATATCAAATCAGCAGTAAAAGACAGCCTTCATCGTTTGGGGATTGATTATATCGATCTGTATCAATTGCACGGGGGAACCATTGAAGATCCCTTTGAAGAGACCATCGAAGGATTTGAAGAATTGAAGGCAGAGGGTTTAATAAGAGAGTATGGGATTTCCTCCATTCGTCCGAATGTGATTAAAGCCTTTGCTGAGAAATCTTCCATCAAAAGCATCATGATGCAGTACAGCATTCTTGACAGGCGGCCGGAGGAATGGCTGCCGCTCCTCGAAGAGAAAAAGATCAGCGTCGTTGCGAGGGGCCCTCTTGCCAAAGGACTTCTCTCCGATAAAATGCTGGACAAGGCATCGGATAAAATCAAGAAAGAAGGATTCCTCTCCTACACTTATAATGAACTATCTGAATTGCTTTCGTCCATTCAACATAAGCTTTTGAATGATCGGCAAATGACCGAACTTGCCCTCCAATATGTTTTGAGTTCACCAGCTGTTGCCGCTGTAGTTCCAGGTGCGAGCACAGTGGAGCAAGTCAAAAACAATGCCCGTGCAGTTAAAGGAAGCGCACTTTCTAAAGATGAAATCGAACTCATTAGACAACTTGCCAAAAACGATAAATACGAACAGCATCGCTGATATTCGAGGAACAAAAAAAGTCAGGGGAAGGAATGATTCTATTCCGCCCCTGACTTTTTCCATTTTAACGCTTCTTCTTCGATTTCTTTGACCAATGCATCTTTTCCGTCGATATAGGATGCAATATCAAAAGGATATTTCACTGCCAATTCCCTTTTCAAATCACCATAATCCTTTGCCCTGTCAGGATGTTCTCTCAAATAGTCGCGGAAAACAAGGTGCCGTTCAATGTCGGGATGGCCGATTGGATAGATATGCAGATGCGTAAGATGAACCCCGTTTTCATCCAGCCTCTGGAAATACCTTCTCCCAGGAATGCCATTTTCCCCTTTTGCCTTGATGCCCAATTGTCTTTCCATCATAGATGTCTGATCATCTATTTTATTGATATCAGGTACTTCTATCAGAATATCAATAATAGGCTTAGCAGCCAGACCCTCAATGGAAGTAGAACCAATATGATGAATGAACAGCGAAGATTCTTTCCAAAAAAAGTCCTTAAGCCGTCTGGCTTCTTCTTCAAATTGCTTCTTCCAGCCCAATTGAGAATCTTCAACCGTCACCTTTCTCAGCATTATTTGAATTCTTTCCAGTTCATTGAGCTTTCTTCGAAGAGCTCTTCAAACGACTTATTTTTTTCGCGGAGTCTTCGTTCTTCTCTTTTTCTTGCTTCTTCCGCTTCCCTCTTTTCAGCTTCTGTCTGCTCAAGTTCTTTTTGCTTGGCTTTCAACTGCTGTAATAGATCGGGACTTAATGCGTCTTTCAATGAAAGGGAATCTTCTTTTTTCCGATGCTGTGGTTTGGCATGCTGCTGTCGCTTCTTTTTCTTCATGGTGTTTCTCCTTTTTTCCTTCTATTATAGCAAAAAGGGTCTGAAATTTCCGCTGCGGACTTTTTTAAAAGGCTTCGGTCAGTACGTTTTGGTCTACTTTTAATTCCGGTTCTGTCGATGCAAGAATTTCTTCGACTGTATAGCCTTTTGCTACTTCTTTGAGGAGAAGGCCGCTGTCTGTCACATCTATGACAGCCCGGTCAGTGATGATTCGATCGACTACTCCTTTGCCTGTCAAAGGAAGGCTGCATGATTTCAGGATTTTAGGTTCACCGCTTTTGTTGACATGGTCCATAATGACGATGATTTTTCTTGCACCGTGGACTAAGTCCATGGCTCCACCCATTCCTTTGATCATTTTCCCCGGGATCATCCAGTTGGCAAGGTCCCCGTTTTCTGAAACTTCCATTCCCCCAAGGATGGCAATGTCGATATGGCCTCCTCGGATCATGGCAAAGGACTCTGAACTATCAAAATATGAAGCTCCCGGAATTGCCGTTACCGTTTCTTTCCCAGCATTGATCAAATCTGCTTCGACTTCCTCATCGGCAGGGTAAGGGCCTATTCCCAGCAAGCCATTTTCAGACTGCAGGACCACTTGTTTATTTTCTGAAATATAGTTTGCGACCAGGGTCGGCATCCCGATTCCAAGATTCACATAAAAGCCATTTTCAATCTCTTTTTCTGCTCTTCTGGCAATTTTTTCACGATTGCTCATCTTTCAGCTCTCCCTTCTTTATTTTGATTGGACTGTTCTGCGTTCAATTCTTTTTTCCTGTTTTCCTTGGATCAGTCCTTGGACATAGATGCTTGGCGTATGGATATCGTTTGGATTAAGTTCTCCAATTTCATAAAGCTCTTCCACTTCGGCAATGGTCACTTTGCCGGCAGCGGCAATCATCGGATTGAAATTCCTCGCGGTTTTGTTGTAGATCAAGTTCCCCATCTTATCCGCTTTCCAAGCTCTGACTAAACTGAAATCCGCCTTATAGGCTTCTTCCAGAAGATATTCCTTGCCATTGAATTCCCTTGTTTCCTTGCCTTCTGCAATCGGCGTCCCAACTCCCGCAGGTGTGTAGAATGCCGGGATCCCTGCTCCGCCTGCACGGATTTTTTCAGCAAGTGTACCCTGCGGCACCAGTTCCACTTCAATCTCGCCAGATAGTACCTGTCTTTCAAATTCCTTATTCTCTCCAACGTAAGAGCCAATCATTTTCTTGATCTGCTTATTTTTCATGAGAAGTCCAAGTCCCCAATCGTCGACTCCACAGTTATTGGAAATGACCGTCAAATCCTTAACACCTTTTTCAACCAAGGCAAGGATCAGGTTTTCCGGGATGCCGCATAAACCAAAGCCGCCGACCATCAGAACCGCTCCATCATTAATATCCTTCACCGCTTCTTGAAAAGTGGAAAAAACTTGTTTCATGTTTACTCATCTCCTTTTGTCGTTATCAGACAGTGACCTCTTTGCTTAAACCAATTCCACGATTGTAGCCACGCCCTGTCCTCCGCCGATGCAGAGGGTTGCCAATCCTTTTTTCGCTTCCCGCTTCTTCATTTCGTGGATCAGCGTCACTAGGATCCTCGCCCCGCTTGCCCCAATCGGGTGCCCCAAGGCAATCGCCCCGCCATTGACGTTCAATATTTCTTTATTGAAATCCAACTCTTTCCCTACTGCCAAAGACTGGGCAGCGAACGCTTCATTCGCTTCAATCAGATCCATTTCGCTTAATTGCATACCTGTTTTGGCCAATGCCTTTTTCACTGCTGAAACCGGACCGATTCCCATTATGCTTGGGTCTACCCCTGCACTGGCATTTCCTTTAATGACAACAAGCGGTTTGATCCCCAGTTCTTCCGCTTTTGTTTTGGACATTACGACAAAGGCAGCTGCACCGTCATTGATCCCGGATGCATTGCCTGCTGTTACGCTTCCATCCTTTTTGAATGCCGGTCTTAATCCTGCAAGCTTTTCAGCAGTCGTCCCTTTTTTCACATATTCATCTGTCTCGAAAAGAACCGGCTCCCCTTTTCGTTGAGGAATGGCCACAGGAACAATTTCCTCCTTGAACTTTCCTTCCTCGATGGCTTTTGCAGCCTTTGCCTGGCTGGCAGCTGAGAACGCATCCTGCTCTTCCCTTGTCAATTGGTAGGCATCGCACAGGTTTTCTGCTGTGACCCCCATATGATAGTCGTTGAATGCACACCATAATCCATCTGAAATCATGCTGTCGACCATCTTTTGATCGCCCATTTTGAAGCCTTCACGGGCATTCTTTAATAAATATGGCGCCTGGCTCATGTTTTCCATTCCGCCTGCCACAACAACATCGGCATCTCCCGCCAAAATCGCCTGCGCCGCCAAATGCACGGCCTTCAATCCAGAACCGCATACTTTATTGATGGTCATCGCGGAAACGCTTTCAGGAAGGCCCGCCTTAATAGCAGCCTGCCTTGCCGGATTCTGTCCCAGTCCTGCCTGCAGGACATTTCCCATGATGACTTCGTCTACTTGCTCACCCGTTAAACCGCCTCTTTTTAAGGCTTCCTTTATAACAACTGCCCCCAACTCCGGAGCCGAGATATTTTTTAGGCTTCCATTGAAGCTTCCAATTGCAGTACGAACTGCACTTACGATGACTACTTCCTGTTTTTCCATTGCAGTTTCCTCCTGTTCAATAGTTAAAGTCACTATTTTAATTTCGATGTAAATAAAAAAATTCCTCTAATTTTGTCAAAAATCGTATTATTCTTGCTTTTCTGCACAAAACGTTTTTACAATAAATTGATTGCACATGGAAGGGAGTTTTTATGATGGATTTTCTAAAAGAAGCTGTATTGATTGAAGTCGGCCCCCGGGACGGTCTGCAGAATGAGAAAAATTTCATTCCCACTGAAGTCAAAAAAGCTTTTATTCATAAGTTGAAGCAAGCAGGGTTCAAGGAGATGGAACTGACGTCATTTGTGTCCCCCAAGTGGGTGCCGCAGATGAAAGATGCTGCTGAAATTGTCGGGTCCTGTCTGGACAATAGAAGGAACTTTGTCCTAGCCCCAAATCAAAAAGGTATTGAAAGAGTCATGGAAACAGATTGCCGGGCCGTTGCTGTTTTTGTAGGAGTGAGCGATTCTTTCAACAAAAAGAATATCAACAAATCAACCCGTGAAAGCATGGATGAACTCAAGCCGTTGATTGGCCAATTAAAAGAAAAGGGGTACTTTGTCCGCGCCTGCATCTCGACTTCCTTTTATTGTCCATATGAAGGGAAGATTTCTGAAGAAGCCGTTCTTGAACTCTGCAGGGAATTTGCAGAAGCTGGAGTCGATGAGCTGAGTGTGGCAGATACCATCGGAATGGCTGTTCCTTCAGAGTCCTATTCCTTATTTTCGAAGATCAAGGCGAATTTGCCGGATACTTTATTGACAGCACATTTCCACGATACAAGGAAGATGGCACTCGCCAATATATATGCTGCATTGCAAGCAGGCATCACTAGATTTGACACTTCAGCAGGCGGTCTTGGAGGCTGCCCGTTCGCACCCGGCGCTACAGGGAATGTGGCCACAGAAGATGTAGCATATATGCTCGAAAGGATGGGTGTCCACACCGGAATCGATCTGGACACGCTCGTCGAAGCGGTCGATCTTGTGGCTCCCCACCTTTCCAGGACCATTGAGACTGGATATTATCGTTTATCGAAAGCAGAGTGAATAATTCACGCTCCTTTCGAAAAAATTAAAGCGTATCCAACTTGAAGGGAGCAATGAAAAATGAGCCAAAAACGAGATAAAGGAAATAGCCAGAAAGGAACGGTGACAGCTGGGGTCGATATTAAAAATACCGTTTCTGCCGAAGAAGTGGAGAAAGTGGTTCACCCTGCTAAAGATCAAAATTCCGAACAATGATTGAATTATTCTGAAGGAGCCGGTTCACGGCTTCTTTTTTTTAGACCAATTCCAAATCCAAATGGTAAAATAAACTAAAAGGAAAAGGAATAATGGGGGACTGACTATGAAGAAGAAATGGCTTGGTGCCATAGGGAGCGCTGCCCTGGCGGCTTCTGGTCTTGGCGTATACCTGTCCAATCGTTTGATGTATTACAGAAAAAAAGAAGAGCAATTTATCCTCGACCGAGAAGTTTCTGCCAAAAGAATCGATCTTAAACGTTATGAGGAACTGCCAAAAGAAGAAGTCTGGATCCATTCTTCCTACGGCTATCCTTTAAAAACGGTTTTCATCAAACCCTTTCCTGAGTCGAAAAAATTCATGATTTTTGCCCACGGGATTTCGGAAAGCAAAACCAATTCCATCAAATATATGAATCTATTCCTCAAGTTCGGATTTAATGCGGTCTTATATGACCACCGTAGACACGGGGAGTCCGGCGGCGAAACAAGCAGCTACGGCCACTATGAAAAACATGATTTAAAAAATGTGGTAGATGAACTTTTAATACGGGAAGGCGAAAATACTTTTTTCGGCATTCACGGGGAATCGATGGGAGCAGTCACTACCCTCCTTTATGCAGGGACGCTTGAAGACCGTGCAGACTTTTATGTTGCGGACTGTCCATTTTCTGAATTCAGCGCCCAAGTGGCCCACCAGTTAAAACGTGTGTTAAAAATACCGGGTGAATGGCTGATGCCGCTTGCTGACGTCTTTCTTAAGCTAAGGGACCGCTATTCTTTCAAGGATGTTTCCCCACTTCAGGCTATTCAACATATCGAAAAGCCGATTCTCTTCATCCACAGTCTTGGGGACGATTTCATTCTTCCAGAAATGTCGAAGGATCTTTTCGACCATAAAAAAGGGCCGAAGAGAATCTATCTCGCTGAAAAAGGGGCCCACGCCCAATCACTGAATGAAAATCCGGAAGACTATGAACGTGCAGTATCCGGTTTTCTTGCCGATTTTTTCCCCGGAAGGGAATGGCCAAACCTATGAGTACTTCTAAATTCCATAGAATCATTGCCGGCATTCATGGAGAAAATGGGAAACGCTGGCTGAGTGAATTGCCGGCGCGGCTTAAAAAATGGCAGGAAGAGCATCACGCTGACATACTCCCCCCTTTTGAGCTCAGCTATAATTACGTGGCTCCCGTCAAATTTCATGATGGCCGGTCCGCAGTATTCAAATTGGGGTTTTCCTCAAAAGAAATCGTTCAGGAAATTCATGCGCTCGAAAACTTCAAAGGCGGAAACATTGCGGGAATATTGGAGGCAGACCCAGACAATGAGTGGCTGCTGATCGAACAGCTCACCCCTGGAAAGATGCTGAAGGAATCGACTGTATCTGACAGTGAAGGCGTCAAGATTGCTGCATCCATTCTTCCAACCTTATGGGAAAAACCTTCTACGGATGACTTTCCAAAAGTCAAGGATTGGGCGAAAGGATTGGAGAAACTGCGCAGTCGTTTTCAAGGCGGAACAGGCCCCCTTCCCCCTCATCTCGTAGAAAAAGCAGAATTTCTTTTCTCCCATCTGCTTGAAAATGAAAGGGAAGTCTTTCTTCTTCACGGCGACCTTCACCACGGGAATATCCTGTTTGATGCGGATAGAGGATGGACAGCCATCGATGCAAAAGGGCTGATTGGGGAAAAAGAATATGACTGCATCCAATTTTTAATGAATGAACTGCTTGAACAAAGCAATCCGTTCGAAATCTTGTCTCACAGGATTGACCTCTTCTGCGAACTGCTGCATCTGGATCCTGAGCGGATGATTCAATGGGGATTCTGCCACAGCGTCCTTTCTGCCTCCTGGAGCACAGAAGAAGGCGGCGACAGCTGGAAATGGGGAATCAGCTGTGCAGAGTTATTTGACCGTTTGCTTTCATAAAGAACAAAAGCGTAAGCGCCTCAATCAGCCCCGACCAGCATAAGACGGAACTCGAAGGAAATCCTGATTTCTGTAGAGGTACGGCTTATGACTCGAGGGGCTAGGCGCTGGAGCTGGACGTCGAAAAAATCCACGCCCCCTGCTTTCGGGACATGGATTTTTTGTCTAGTTGGTGAGGATGAAGCTCATCCTGCCATTTAAGATTTGGTTCGGACTTTTTAATTGGTATGCGTTGCTGCTGGCAGAGTAATCAATTTTCAAGTCTTCATCAAAAAACACCAATTTGGATTTTTCCATATAAATCGGCATTCCGTTTGTCTCCATCTCAATATCCTCGCCTTGGTCCAGCTCATCCTGCCCAACGGCCATCAAAGTAGGGACGCCGCTCATGACGCAGCCGCAGCCTTCTGTTTCATATTTTAATTTCAATACTTTACCGCTTCCATTGATTTTCTCTTCTATTTTGGCAAGCGCTTCAGTCGTGATGGTAATGTTCATATCTTGTACGCTCCTTTCGATGGTTCATGGCTTTAGTTTAACATAAGGAATCTTTTTTTCCTTCCGTCTTGCTTTTTTAGCTGTTTCCTTTTACCATCATACTATCTGTTAATTTTAAGAAGGGGTGGATTAATTTGACAAAAGTTCAGATCAAAGTAAATGACAACGGCGGCTATCGTGTAATGGGAGATGTTGAGCTCATTGATGCAGAAGGCAACGTATTCGAAACAAAGCAAGCTTTTACCCTTTGCCGATGCGGCCTTTCTTCCAAGCTGCCATTCTGCGATGCAAGCCACAAAGGCAAGTTCGAATCCTGCGTCCGCGCTGAGAAAGTATTGGATGATAAAGAATAATTTCTAGAAAGGACAGCAGCGTGCTGTCCTTTTCTTATTCATAGGCTCTTTTCTCAAAAAGAGCCTGGATACTCCAGTTCAACGCGCAAAACCGGTAATTTCACGTTAAAATCGGCAGTAAGATTTTAACAACAATGTTTACGAAAACAGCCTATTCGTAAAACCGGATATCCACTATGTTTTCCATGAGGAGGTACTCGGGGTGGTCAAATTGGTCTACTGTGTGGAGCCTCTGTTGAAGCGGGTCAAAGTAATGGATGAATCCGATAAAAAGTTCGTATTGCCTTGAGGCATAATGGGTGATCGCCACCTGCCTCCTTTCCTCCATTGCTTCAGCGGCGATGCTGTTCAGCTCTTCCAGCTGCTGTTCATCGAGCTCGATTTTTTCCTTGAATGTATCCTCCTTTGCCCAATCGCGCAGCATTTTCACGTGCTCCGGAAGCATCATGGAGGTCCATTTAATTCTTCCTCTATCGCGGATCATATGCATCCCTCCTCTTAAGATTTATGTCCTCCCACTAATTTCGCACGGTACAGGGCCGTACCTGCTTCTGTATAGGAAACAGCCCTGAGCAGGGAGCCTGAACCGAAGCGCCGGCGGATGGAATCCATGACGAACCCCAGCTCCCGCTTCTGTCCACGGTTGAGTTCGAATAAACTCAGCTGCATTTCCCTGTCCTCTACAATGTTGGAAAGCGTAACAGAAATCTGCCTCACCGTTTTATGGCTGTAATTTTCATGGAACAGCTCCAGGCAGGTCTTATATAAATCCATCGTGATATTTGTCGGCTGCTCCATCGTCCTTGCACGGTGGAAACCGCCTCCGAACTCTTCCTGGCTGTAGCCGATTCCCAGGCTGATGGTCCTGCCGGCTTTCCCGTGCACCCTCGCCCTCCTTGCCACTTCTTCGCAGATCTCGAGAATGACGTGCTTCACCTCTTCCTCCTCCTTGTAATCCCGGAGAAGGATCTGACTTTTGCCGAAGCTTATCTGCCCTTCCATGATCGGTGCCCCGATATCGGAAAGGTCCACTCCCCAGGCATGATAATAAAGCTGATTTCCCATGACCCCAAATTTCGCTTCCAGCTTTTCAAGATCATAGCGGGCAATCTGGCCGACCGTGAAAATCCCCATGCGGTTCAAGTTCCGCTCCATCCTTCTTCCGATCCCCCACATTTCGCTCAGCGGCGAAACAGTCCATAGTTTCTCCGGAACATCTTCATATGTCCATTCGGAAATGCCTTTTTTCTTTGCTTCCAAGTCCAGGCATAATTTAGCCAGGAGCATATTCGGACCAATTCCGATGGCACAGGGCAGCTGGAACTCCCTTTCGATTTCGTCTTTGATCTTCCGGGCGATGGTATGGGCATCCCCCCAGATATGATCAGTGCCATCAACTTTGAGGAAGCTTTCATCGACACTGTACGTATGGATGGCTTCCTTCGGGACATAGCGGTGGAACAAGCGGGTGATCTCAGTTGAAATCCGAAGATATGTGGCCATTTTGGGCTCGATGAATTGAATGCGCGGATCATTTGGGACTTCAAACATGCGCGATCCCGTCTTGATGCCAAACTCCTTCTTCATCTTTGGAGAGGCTGCCAAAACCACACTGCCCTTCCGCTCTTTATCCCCCACAATGGCAATATAGGATTCCAATGGGTCAAGTCCTTCCATTACCGCTGAACAGCTGGCATAAAAGCTTTTCATATCGATACAGAGGATTTTATGCCGGGGAAGCATACGATAATCGACAGTCATCATTTTCACCTTCATTACTCTGCAAAATTAAAACGAACACTTGTTCTAGTATATGTATGATTGTAATCGAATATACGTTCGCTTTCAATGAAAAAATTTTTCCTCTGCTGCTGAATACTAGCATTGATACACGCTATAATCATCCTGAGGTGTAGAATATGAATAGAAAAATTTTACATAAAATGATTGAACACTGCTTTTTGCAGTATAACCATGTAAGGGACTCCATTCCATTGAGTGCGGAAGAATATGATGAATTGTCGGCAAGGGTAACCGAGGAGAAGAAAAAACAGCCCGATAGCGAAATTCACGAGCTGGTGGAAGATGTCGTTTATGAGTATTTGACGCAGCAAGTTGCATCTCTAAAAGAATTTCCTGCACTTTTCGCAATAAGGTGCAGAGTGCCCCCGCTTTTTTCTGCAGTGGCAGCTCGGGCATTCTATATAGGGCTCATCAGAAGGGCCAAGGCCGCCAAATCCCTTTTGGAAAAATCCTTTCATCGATCCTTCAAGTTTGTTCAGTATTAATGCTGGAACGGAAATGATAAAACCGATTAAAATTAAAATGAGAACTAAAGTCATTCACACTACTCCTTTCCCTTCCTACTCCTACGAAGCAGCAAACAAATAGTTTCAATCAATATCCAAAAAAAAGGATAAAAATTCTATTTGTCGAAGCTTTAGTTAAAGTGAAATTTTATGGAGGGTTTATCAATATGTGGGAGAAACGAATGATTGAAACATCCAGAGGAACGTTTGAACTGTTTACAAAGGGAGAAGGACCGCCTCTTTGCACAACACATTTGTACAGCGAATTTAACGAGAAAGGAAATCTGCTCGCCTCATCATTAGCAGACCATTATACAGTCTATCTCGTAAATTTGAGGGGAAGCGGTAATTCAACAGGAGACACCACCCGATTCAGTCTGGGGATGACCGATGCAGTAGGGGATTTAGAAGCGGTACGGCAAGCTCTGAATATCGATCAATGGACATTCGCCGGACATTCAACAGGAGGGATGCTTGCATTAAAGTATGCCATCATGCATCCGGAAAGCCTGACTAAAATCATTGCCGGTGGCTTATGTGCGTCCTCGGATTATATGCGCCACAAAGGCAGCATCTATTGTCCTGAAAATCCGAATAATGCCCGTATCAAGGAAATATTAACGATACTTGGGAACCAATCATCCACCATTGAAGAAAGAAGGAACGCAGGGAAAGAATGGACGCTGATGTCGTTATATGATCCAAAGACATATGAAATGATGTCGTCCAGGCCAAATAGCGGGAAAAGTGTAGCAAGCAGACTCGATTATTTTTCTTATAAAGAACTGCCGGAATTTGATTTGCGAAAACAGCTAAAAGAAACGAGCACTGAGGCATACCTCTATTCAGGGCTATACGATACTCAATGCCCGCATAAGTTTTCCTTAGAAGCAGCAACCATCATGCCAAATGGGTCGATGACAACTTTTCATTTCAGCAATCATTATCCGTATATCGAAGAAGAAGAGTCATTCAGGGAGTTCGTGGCACAAACACTCTAATGCCGCGGGTTATCTGCATGATGAATTAGCTCATACAAAAAGCCGCAGGACCCCCTGCGGCTTAACACAATCATTTTTTAAAGAATGCATTTTTCCCCAGGCGCTCGATCAAGCGTGGAAAAAGGGTATACAATGTGCTTCCCGCATTCATCCAGCGCGGCAGGTTGACTTCCCTTGTGTTGGTGAACATGATGCTGACTACCTTTTCAGCTACATATTCCGGTGTAAGCATGAATTTTTCTACATTTTTCACATAGGATCCCGATTCGTCCGCAATGTTGAAGAAGTTCGTTGCGATAGGCCCCGGATTAACAGCCGTCACATAAACGCCTGAAAGGGACAGCTCCATGCGCATGCTGTTGGTGAAACCAAGAACGGCATGCTTGGAAGCAGAATACACGCTTGATTTCGGTGTCGCGATCTTCCCGGCCTGCGATGCGACATTAATGATATGCCCGGAATGACGGCTGATCATATCAGGAACAACCTGCTTGGTGCAGGCAATCAATCCAAGGACATTGACGTTGAACATCCCTGCAATGTCTTCGAACTTTGCTTCTGCGACTTCATCGAAAACCCCAAAGCCTGCGTTATTGACCAGCACATCCACTTGGCCCATTTTTTCATAGATGGCGAGGAAAGCTTCAGGAATGCTGTCATGCTCAGAAACATCCAGACTAGCAATAAAGCACTCCACCGGAAATTGAGCTTGAATCTTTTCCTTTACAGCTTCCAATTTATCAAGACTTCTAGCAAGCAGATAAAGATTCGCTCCGTTAGCAGCACATAAGAGCGCCATTTGCTCCCCGATTCCGCCAGAAGCCCCTGTTATGACGACATTTTTCCCTTTAAGTCTTGGATTTTTCACGAAGAAATCCCTCCTGGTTTGATTGCAGAAAAATACTGCACCCCTTCAACTTCAGAGACTGCTGCCTCTCCGATAGAAAGCAGATAGTCCAGCTGTGCAGCCGTTTCAGAAATAGTCAGGCCAAGCTCCCTTTCATAGACTGCTGGAAAAAGTTCTTTGCAGATTTCAAAAACCGTTTTGGATTCCTCTGCAATCATCCCTTTCACCTGCATGGCACGGTCATGCTGCTTTTTCAGCCTTCTTTCCACAAGCGGCCCGACTTTCGCCACTTCTGTACCGTGTCCTGTATAGACCTTGGAAATGGGAAGCTTCAGCATTTTCTTTAAAGACTCATTGTATTGCAGCTGAGGACGCGGCCGTTCATCGCCTGGCGTATATGGCGGTTCTATCAAGGGGTTGGAGGAGATTGTAGCAAGGATATGGTCCCCTGCGATCAATACACCTGTTCCTTCATGATAAAAACTAAGATGGCTCTGGGCGTGTCCCGGTGTTTCATACACCGTCCAGCCAGCCATTCCCGGTATAGCACCGCCTTCTCTCAATACCCCTGTCAACGGCCGATGACAAGAATATTTCAATGGGGATTTCATCACCTTAAGCATTTTCTCCATATCCCCCATGATCCCGAATTTCCGGAACAATTCCCCGTAAAACTCGTCATGCATGGAATTGAAATGTTCATCCCTATTTATCCATTGTTCACAGTAAGGATGTCCGTAAACATCGATATCATCCGGAAGAAAATCCAAAAGGCCCACATGGTCGGGATGATGGTGGGTCAAGACTACCTGCTCAATGTCATCCGGTGTAAGGCCCAATATGGAAAGCTGCAGCTTGAATCCATCCCATGCCTCTTCTGTTTTTGGGCCTGCGTCAATCAGCGTCAACTTCTCCCCTTTGACTATATACATATTGACATCCCCGACAGCAAACGGCGTAGGAACTGTCAATTTTGCAATACCATCTTGCCAAAAACTCATATTGATCACCTGTCATTATTATTTTTATATAAAAAAGTATGTAATTGAAGTACATCAGATATTTATAGTGTACCGATAATTGTTCGCATTGTCATTATATACCTATACCAATGCTCTAAGAACGGATTCATTCATTTCAAAAAAATCTTCCAGTGGATATAATAAAAGGAGGTCGAGAAAAGAAATGGAGAAATCATGATTTATTTAATGAGTTTGATTCTGTTGATTTGGATTGCCTTTTTTATAGATGCCGCTTGGGGGCTTCGGACCATTGAAAGGCTTGAATCGGAAAAGGAGCTTGAAGATGGGCCGCTGATTTCCATCATTGTGGCAGCTAAAAATGAAGAAGAACATATCAGGAAAAGCATTGAAAGCCAGCTCAGCCAAAAGTATAAACTGATAGAGTGGATTTTGGTCAATGACAGGTCGGAGGACCGCACCGGCGACATAATGGATGGACTTTCAGTAAGGCATCCACATATGAAAGTGATTCATATCAAAGAATTGCCGGAAGGATGGCTTGGGAAAAACCATGCCCTTTATAAAGGCTATCTCGAATCAAAAGGAGAATGGCTGCTGTTCACGGATGCTGATGTCCTTTACAAAGAAGAGACCGTGGGAAAAGCCGCTTCCTTCCTCTCAAGGAATAGCATCGATCATATGACGGCAGCGCCCGATCTATATGCAAAGGGATTTTGGCTGAAGTCGTTTGTAGCCTTTTTCTTATTTGGATTTTCCTATTATAAACGTCCATGGAGAGCTAACATCGATTCCTCTAAAATCGGAGTGGGTGTAGGTGCATTTAATTTAATCAGAAAAAAGGCATATGAGACAATTGGAACGCACCAATCCATCAAGGAACGGCCGGACGACGATCTCCAATTAGGGATGATGGTGAAAAAATTTGGTCTGAAACAAAGGATGGTGTCTGCGACAAAGCTCCTGAAAGTGGAATGGTACCCTTCCCTTCAAGCAGCATTTAAAGGGTTGGAGAAAAATACATTTGCCGGGCTGCATTATCAATTTCCCATGGT
This sequence comes from Falsibacillus pallidus, assembly GCF_003350505.1. Classification (NCBI taxonomy): domain Bacteria; kingdom Bacillati; phylum Bacillota; class Bacilli; order Caryophanales; family Bacillaceae; genus Falsibacillus; species Falsibacillus pallidus. The sequence continues at coordinate 81,067 of NZ_QQAY01000009.1, read as the reverse complement.
CTTTTTGGCTGTCGCAGGAGTCTTTTGCTCACAGGTTCTGCCTTTCCTGACGATTTTCAGTCCCGATCCCCTCCTAAGGGTTCTTTCGTTCATAGTCGTTATACTGATTTTTTCCCTCTATTATTTAATCGTTAAAAAATTGACGTCCTTTTCCCCACTGTTGTTTTTCGTATTCCCTGCTACCGCTCTTCTCTTTATCTATTCGATTGTGAGAGCTGTATTGCTGACCATTAAAAGAGGGGGAATTGAATGGAGAGGGACGGTTTATTCATTAAAAGAACTGCGAAAAAGAGAGAGATGAAGGCAACTTTCTTTGAACCCGGAACTCCCCTTGTTATAATGATGGATATATTTAGAGATCCGAAATAGCAATTCAAGGGAACTCTAATGGATAACCTGTTTAGGGAGGTATGAAAGTGTCAAAAATCAAACTGTTTGAACCTTATAAAATGAAGAATGTCGAGTTAAAAAACCGAATCGTTATGGCCCCGATGTGCATGTATTCCTGCCATGATGAAGATGGGAAAGTGAATGACTGGCATTTGACTCACTATACAAGCCGGGCTGTCGGCCAGGTTGGACTGATCATTCTCGAAGCTACATCCGTCACGCCGCAGGGCCGCATTTCCCCTCAAGATCTTGGAATTTGGGATGATGAACATGTTGAAGGCTTAGCGAAGCTTGTAAAATTAATGAAAAGCCATGGATCTGCTGCAGGCATTCAGCTTGGGCATGCAGGAAGAAAAGCCGTCATTGATGGAGAAATCATCGCACCTTCTGCCATCCCATTCAATGATGAGATGAAAACGCCTAAAGAAATGACGAAAGAGGAAATAAACGAAACGATCACAGCGTTCCAAAAGGGAGCAGAAAGAGCGAAAAAAGCTGGATTTGACATCATTGAACTCCATGGAGCACATGGATATTTAATCAATCAATTCCTTTCACCGCTTACAAATAAGCGAAACGACGAATATGGCGGATCTGATGAAAACCGCTACCGCTTCCTTCAAGAAATAATCGATGCCGTGAAAAAAGTCTGGAACGGCCCACTCTTTGTAAGGGTGTCAGCAAGAGATTACCATCCGGATGGACTTGATGCAGAAAATTATGTCCAAATGGCCAAGACCATGAAAGAACAAGGGGTTGACTTGATTGATGTTAGTACAGGAGCAGTTGTACCTGCCCGCATCCCCGTTTTCCCAGGGTACCAAGTCAAACCAGCAGAAATGATTAAACATGGAGCCGATATTCCTACGGGAGCAGTCGGACTTATCACTTCAGCCATCCAAGCAGAAGAAATCCTTCAGAACGACCGATCCGACCTCATTTTCCTTGCAAGGGAATTGCTGCGCGATCCATACTGGCCGCGGACAGCCGCAAAAGAATTAGGTGCAGAAATCAATACGCCGAAGCAATATGAAAGAGGCTGGAATTAAAAAAGAAGTCCTGATCCCCACTGGGGATCAGGACTCTTCTTTTATTCCCAAATCCGCTTAACTTCACCTTTTTCTCCATCATAATGGATATGATAGACGTCTGGATTCGTCAATTCCATCAATTCTTTAAAACCGAAACGCCCGTCGAAATATCTTAGAAGCAATGTGGTCAGGTTTCCATGGCTTACAATAACAATATTGTCTTCAGATGAAGCAGTGATTTGTTCGAGGATTGAAGCTGCACGTTCATAGGCATCGATGGATGATTCCCCACCGGGAAGAACATAGGAAAAATCGTCAAAACTTTGTTCCAGCTTTTCTTTCCAATCAGGCAAATCGTCACCGCTCAGCACCCGTTCGGAAAGACGCTCATCTTCGGTGATGTCGATTCCCCTCTTTAAAGCAAGAGGACGAATGGTCTCGAGCGTTCTTAAATAAGGGCTGGAAAAGATGCAATCGATGTCTTTCCCTTCAAAGAAATCGACAAGCGCTTCTGCCTGTTCCCTTCCTTCCTGTGTCAAAGGAGCTGAAAACGGCTGTCCTTCCGCTTTTGCATGCCGAATGATATAAATGTTTTTCATTTTAAAGACGCACCTCCAGTAGAACGATATGGAACAGGCACTTCCAAAAAATCATTGGCAATTTCTGCATCAGGAAAAATGGTCCTTGCCTCGTCCCGCAATGTGTTCCAATCTGCCTTTCCGTATCGTGAACTGATATGAGTCAAGACAAGTTTGAACGCATCAGCCTTTTTAGCAATTTCAGCCGCTTGAAGGGTGGTGGAATGGAAATAGCGGTGGGCCATTTCACTACTGTCACCCGAGAAAGTTGCTTCATGGACAAGCACATCTGCTTCTGATGCAAGATGGACGGCATTTTCACATGGGCGGGTATCCCCTAAAATGGCCACTATCCTCCCTTTTTGGTCCGGCCCCAAAAAGTCTGGACCATGAATGATCCGGCCATCGTCCAGCTGTACTGACTTTCCGGCTTTCAGCTCTTTGTAATGTGGGCCGGGAAACACACCTTCCGCTTCCAGCTTTTCCGCCATCAAAGTCCCAGGCTTATCACTTTCAATAATTCGAAACCCCCAGCTTGGAAGCGCATGATCGAGAGGAAGTGCTTCCACCTTAAATTGCCCGTCGTCAAAGATCACGCCCTCTTCCATTTCAATGATTTCCAAAGGATATTGAAGATGCGTCTCGCTGATTTTTAATGAGACCTCAATAAACTCTTTGATCCCTTTTGGACCGTAAATCGTCAAAAGGGAAGTTCCTCCTTGAAAGGAGCGGCTTCCAAGAAGGCCGGGAAGACCAAAAATATGATCTCCATGAAGATGGGTAATGAATATTTTCTCAATCTTCCTCGGCTTTAAAGAAGTGGAAAGAATTTGGTGCTGAGTCGCTTCTCCACAATCGAAAAGCCAAACAGCATTCCTCTCTTCCAAAAGCTTTAGAGCCAGGGAAGTAACATTTCTGACTTTGGCTGGTACGCCGGCACCCGTTCCTAAAAACAACAACTCCACGTTTCATTACCTCCTGCAGGACTTTCATGAAGCCATTTTAACACATTCGTCATGCTTCCTGCCTCTTCAATACTTCCTGCAAGGATACCTTCCTCAACTTCCGTCTGGAGAACAGAATGGATGTATAATAGCTTGCAAATATAAGAACAAAGCCCAAAATGAACATAACAGGATTGACAGACACCGGCAGGACATAATTTGTCTGGCTTGCCATGGATTTCATCAGTCCATCGATGCTGAACATAGCAGCCGGCACCCCGATTAAGTAAGCAATCACCACGACCGGTGTGTATATGTTGAGCAAGAGCTTTGATATGGCTGAATCCTCATACCCAATGACTTTTAACAGAGATATGGATCCCATATTTTCGTCCACGATCAAATTGGTGATGAGCGTAATGATGATCAATCCGATCATAAACGCGAGACCGGCCATGATGAAAATAGAATATCTCATCGGCCCCATCAAGGATTCCATGGTATCCATCATATCCTGTTTATTTTCCACCATTAGAATGGATGACTCGGCTCGTGGCTTTTCATTAGTCCATTTCCCGAGATAAGCATTCTTTGGATACTGTGCAAGTCCATTCAATTCCTGGCGGTCGAGATAAGCGGCAGTCCCTGTATACATTTCTGCCACCCCTTGAACCGTCAATGTTTTTTCTTTGCCGTTTGAAAGTAGCTTCACCGTGATGGAATCCCCTTTTTTTACATGAAGGGTATAGGCAAGCACTTTACTAAGAACAATCCCATCGTCAGTAGATGGATTCAAAGAGCGGCCGTTCTCATCACGGAGGGAAATGGACTTCATTCCATCATCCACACCATATAATTGGATTTTCTTCGGGGCTTCACCCGCTGTCTTTGCTTCAGCCTCTGCAATGGAAAAGACATCGCCGTCGACCTGACCGTCATTCCCTTTCAGCTCCTGGTAATAAACCCCATATTGATAATTAATGGATTCTTTATAGGTTTTATTAATCAGGACATCGATTGAATTCATACTGATGAATCCATACATCAGAAGAATGGTCGCAAAGCATATCCCGATGGTCAAATAGAGGATCCGGCCGATGTTTTTAGAAATCATCCTGATGCGGAAACGGTTTTTAAAACTTCTCATCATCAAAATGGGTTTTCTGTTTTTCTTGACCTTTTTCTTTTCTGGGGCAGGCTTCAATAAGTGAATCGGCGATTGGCGAACTTGCTTTCGGATCACCCAATATCCGGAGCCCGTCAATAGCACAAGGGGAGTCGCAATTGCACCGACCCATTGTAAAGGGTTGATTCCCCACCGGGAAAGAACCGGCAGATTGAAGAAAGTCGTATAATAGTCGGTCAAGGGAATGGATAGGACAGCACCTGCAGCAATCCCAAATATAGACCCAGACAAGCTGACAACGACAGGGTAAATCAAATACGCCCTTATCAATTCATCCGGGCGGTACCCCAGCGCAAGCTGCGTTCCGATTTGCTTTCTTTGTATATCCAAGCGCCTTCTGATCAAAATGACAACCATCATCATGGCGATGATTGAAATAAAAATCGGCAAAGTGGTTGTGAATGATTTCGTTCCTTTTATTTCAGAATCGATATAGGAGATGCGTGAGTTTTCCTTCGCATTCACCCATTTAATGATAGGAGAAATAGTTGATATATCTTCTTTAAGATCCTTCAGCGAATGATGTCCTTTGTCCCATTCCCCAATATAATAAGGAGAACCTGCGCCAAGTCCCGAGATTCCTTTTTCCGTAGCCAAAGCCAATCCAAAATTGTTGGAATCATTAACGAGATCGCTTTCGTTTTTAAGGGAATAAATATAATCCGGGAGATAAAATAATCCAGTCACCTTCCACTGTTTGCCTCCGACGGTCAGTTCATCTCCTGATTTAATATGATTCTGTTTGGCAAAGATTGCGGAGAGAGCAAGTTCATCAGGTTTGGAGGGAAGCTTCCCTTTTGAAAGGAAAGGGATATTGACTGATTCCGGTACATTGAAAAAGCGGATACTTTTACTTCCCTTATATAAGGCATCTGCAGAAAGTCTTTTCTCGAGCCGTACCCCATGCTCTTTTTGAAGGGAATCTATTTCCTTTCCACTAATGGGGCTCGAGGTATAAAAATGGAAATCCTCCTGATTGTAATCATTCTTGAATTTAATGTTGCTGTTCTCTACTGCGGATATGGATGCACTTAGCATTATATAGAGAAGGACTGCCAAAAAAATCAGCAAGGACGTTCCGCCATACTGCCATTTCTTCTGCCTCATTTCCCTGATTATCGCTTTATACCGATTACTCATCCCCACTTCACCTGCTCTGCTGGCACTGGGGCTTCATTATGGAAGATGGAATCCAATCCTCCGCTCTTCATCTTTACAACCCAATCTGCCATTTCTGCAAATCCCTGATTATGGGTGATGATTAAAACGGTCGTTCCATATCTTTTATTGATTTCCTGCAGCAATCTCAGGATTTTCTTCCCGGTATCCTCGTCAAGGGCTCCGGTCGGTTCATCGCATAAAAGCACCTTAGGATTCTTCACAAGCGCTCTCGCAATAGCCGTTCTCTGCTGCTCCCCTCCGCTTAATTGATGAGGGAACTTATGCTTTTTATCGAGCATCCCCACTCGATCAAGCACCTCGTCCACTTTAAGTGGATCTCGGCTGATTTCCGATCCCACTTCAACGTTTTCCCCAACCGTTAAAGTAGAGATGAGATTATAGGATTGAAAGATAAATCCAATCAGTTCCCGTCGATATTCAGTCAGTTCCTTTTCTTTATAAGAAGATACTTCACGTTCCATTACTTTGATCATCCCATGATCCGGACGATCGATCCCGCCGATTACATTTAATAAAGTGGATTTACCGGAACCTGACGGACCCAAAATCACAGAGATGCTCTTTTCAGGCAAATCAAATGAAACATTCTTTAAAGCGGCTACCTCAACTTCTCCGCTCTTATATGTTTTGACGACATTCTTCAGTGATAACAAATTATTCCTCCCCTTTCCATTTTCATCATACACAAACCATTGCTTTCTCACAATATATTTATGAAATATTTTTATTAATATATTTCATAAAATAAATTTTCTTTTTAAAGCTGAATTGTTGCGAAATAAAAGGTAAACAGATAAAATTAAATACTTGTACAGAGGTTTTTTTAATCAGGAAATCTAGGGAATACTACATAGATCATTACAAAAAAGTGAGGTAATGAACGTGGAACATACGAATGAAACGCCATCTTCTTTAATTATGATATTCGGGGCTACGGGAGATTTAGCGAAACGAAAGCTTTTCCCTTCCCTTTATCATTTATATCGCAAAGGAAAATTAACTGATCATTTCGCTGTGGTCGGAGTCGCACGACGCCCTCTTTCACACGAAGAATTCAAAGAGCGGGTCAAGGACTCCGTGTTGACATCGATAGGCGAATCAACAGACATCGATGATTTCATTTCTCATTTTTACTATCAAGCCAATGACGTATCAGACTCCGATTCCTATCAGGAACTGCGCAAGCTGGCAGCGGATTTGGATGAGAAATATTCCATCGGCGGAAACCGAATCTTCTACTTGGCCATGGCACCTGAATTTTTCGGCACCATTGCTGAACATTTGAAATCTGATGGTCTGACAGATACAGAAGGATTTAAACGCCTGGTGATTGAAAAGCCATTTGGCCATGACCTTCCATCAGCACAAGAATTGAATGACCGAATCCGTACAGCCTTTTCAGAAAGTGAAATTTATCGGATCGACCACTATTTAGGGAAAGAAATGGTGCAGAACATCGAAGTCATCCGCTTCTCCAATGCACTGTTTGAACCTCTGTGGAACAATAGATATATTTCCAACATCCAAGTCACTTCAAGTGAAACGCTGGGAGTCGAAGAACGCGGCGGGTACTATGAAAAAAGCGGTGCGCTGAGAGATATGGTGCAAAACCACATGCTTCAAATGGTTGCCCTTCTGGCCATGGAGCCTCCGATCCGTTTAACGACCGAAGAAATCAGAAGTGAAAAAGTAAAAGCCCTGCGTGCTCTCCGCCCGATAGAAGGCGAAGAAATCAAAGACTATTTTGTCAGGGGACAATATGGATCAGGACAAGTTGATGGCAAAGAACTGCCAGGCTACCGTGAGGAACATAACGTTGATGAACAGTCCAATACTGAAACATATGTAGCTGGAAAATTGATGATCGATAACTTCAGGTGGGCAGGCGTGCCATTTTATATCCGCACCGGAAAGCGGATGACAGCGAAATCAACCAAAATCGTTGTACAATTCAAGGACATTCCGATGAATTTGTACTACAGAAAAGATGAACCGCTGGCGCCTAACCTTTTAGTCATCCATATACAGCCTGAAGAAGGGATCACCCTTCACTTAAATGCCAAAAAATCAGGTCAGAATACAGAGGCTAAAACGGTCAAGCTGAATTTCTCCAATAAAAGCGTCGATGGCATGAATACACCTGAAGCATATGAAAAACTTCTTTTCGACTGCATCCGCGGCGATGCCACAAACTTCACTCACTGGGATGAAGTTGCCCTTTCATGGAGCTTTGTAGATAAAATTTCGGAAATTTGGGAAAGCACGAAAGAAACCGAGTTCCCGAACTACGAATCCGGTACAATGGGACCAAGGGAAGCAGATGAAATGTTGGCAAAAGACGGTTTCTTCTGGTGGCCTGTGGCAAATCTCGAAGTAGACAATTGCTGATTTTTAGAAAAGCGCAAGCGCCTTGGTCAGCCCCGACCAGCATAAGACGGAACGCGAAGGAAATCCTGATTTCCGTAGAGGTGCGGCTTATGACTCGAGGGGCTAGGCGCTGGAGCTGGACAAATAGAAAAGCGGAAGCGCCCTGCTAAGCCCCGACCTGCATAAGACGGAACTCGAAGGAAATCCTGATTTCCGTAGAGGTGCGGCTTATGACTCGAGGGGCTGGGCGCTGGAGCTGGACAAAAAAACTACATTTTTTTGACGTCATGCAGTTCACATCTGCATGACGTCGTTTTATAAAAAAGGAGGAAAATACAATGAAAATTTATGATGTAACCGCTCCAATCTTTAAGGGAATGCCTGTCTATAAAAACAAGCCCGAGAAACAGCCTGATATCAAAACGGATACCAATGGCCATGTAACAGAGTCAAGAATCAGCCTTGACGTTCATACCGGGACGCATGTAGATGCTCCCCTTCACATGATCAATGATGGCGAAACGATCGAAACCATTGATATAGAACAATTAGTACGCCCATGTAAAGTAATGGATTTGACGAAGCTTGATGGAAAGATCACAAAGAATGATATTGAATCTTATGACATTCAAAAAGGTGATTTCCTCCTATTCAAAACAAAAAATTCATTTGATCAAGAATTTAACTTTGAATTCATTTACTTAGCTGAAGATGCCGCACAGCATTTGGCACATCTCGGGGTTGCGGGTGTCGGAATCGATGCACTTGGAATTGAACGTGCACAGGAAGGACATCCAACACACAAGGTGCTTATGAATAACCACGTCATCATCATTGAAGGACTGCAGCTTCAAGATGTGGAAGAAGGCACTTATTTCATGATTGCAGCACCATTGAAAATCCAAGGAACTGATGCTTCTCCCGCAAGGATTCTTCTGCTCGATCAAATCATTGCCTGATTTTCTACAGAAAGCCAGCCTCTTTTAGAAGTAAGGCTGGCTTTCTTTTTCGCTTCATTCCCATTCCTGTGGTTACTACATATAATGGACCATTGACGAGGGTTCACGGACCATATTCAGCAAATAGGAGGCCAAAGGAAAATGGAAAGGACTTCAGTGGATGATTATATCCAGAAAGGTATCTACGGAGAGAAACAGACCAAACCGGATGAGCGCAGAAAGTTTTTGGGGACTCTTCGTGAAAGGATCGTGGTCGCGATCACGAAGAGCCAAGTAAGAGATAAGAACATTTTAGACGAGCTGGATGAAATCATAAGCAGCCATAAAAAAGCAAAAATGCTGTTAAATGGTGAAATGGACTATTCTTATCTATCCCCTTTTATCAAACTTGCAAATAAGCATCGGCTATCCTTCTCTATAGTGGAGAATAAGCAGTCTTCTACAGATATAGGGCTCATCCTCGCATATGATCATGCGATCGACAAAGAAGAAATTTATCTCAAACAAGAAGAAACGGAACAACCGGCTGCAACAGAGAAAAAACAATCCCTCTTTCAGAAATTATTCAGAAAGAAGTAATAATCAATATGGATCTTCGGCTCTTTTTAGGGCCTTTTTTTATGTGAATATGAAAAATTAGCAAGTCCCTCTGAATTTGCGTTATAATATTATCTAGTGGATGACTGCAAGTTTTGCAGCCAAATTCCAAACATCTATTATTCATAGATTCAAAGCTGAAAGAGAGTGAATTTTTTATGGGTCGTAAATGGAATAATATCAAAGAAAAAAAAGCAGCCAAAGATGCCAATACTAGTCGGATTTATGCCAAATTCGGCCGGGAAATTTATGTGGCAGCGAAACAGGGAGAACCGGATCCTGAGTCCAATCAGGCATTAAAAATGGTTTTAGAAAGAGCTAAAACATATAATGTCCCAAGAGCAATCATTGACCGTGCGATAGAAAAAGCAAAAGGCGGAGCAGAAGAAAACTATGACGAGCTTCGCTATGAAGGCTTCGGTCCAAACGGCTCCATGGTCATCGTCGATGCGTTGACAAACAACGTCAACCGTACTGCATCAGAAGTCCGTGCTGCCTTCGGTAAGAATGGCGGAAACATGGGAGTCAGCGGATCTGTTGCCTATATGTTTGATGCTACTGCCGTATTCGGAATCGAAGGAAAGTCCGAAGAAGAAGTGATGGAGCTATTAATGGAAGCAGATGTGGATGCACGGGATATCATCGAAGAAGATGAAACGGTCATTGTTTATGCAGAGCCTGACCAATACCATGCCGTCCAGGAAGCATTTAAGGCAGCAGGCATCACAGAATTCTCTGTAGCTGAATTAACGATGCTCGCACAAAATGATGTCGTTCTTCCTGAAGATACCAAAGCTCAATTCGAAAAAATGATCGACGCTATTGAAGATCTTGAAGATGTGCAGCAAGTCTACCACAATGTAGATCTTGGTGAGTAATTCCACCACAATGAAAAAGAAGACCTCTCTGCAGGTCTTCTTTTTCATTGGCCATTATTTTTTCATCCATTCCGTATGGAAAACCCCTTCTTTATCCACGCGTTCGTATGTGTGGGCACCGAAGTAGTCACGCTGGGCCTGAATGAGGTTTGCCGGCAGGGTCTCTGTCCGGTAGCTGTCATAGTAGGAAAGGGCACTGGAGAAACCTGGAACAGGAATGCCATTCATAACAGCTGCAGAAATCACTTCGCGGAGCGAGGATTGATAATTTTCAACAATCCTTTTGAAATATGGATCCAGCATCAGGTTATCGAGATTCGGCTCCCGATCATATGCTTCCTTGATTTTTTGAAGGAATTGCGCACGAATAATGCAGCCGCCCCTGAAAATCATCGCGATATCGCCATAGCGAAGATCCCATCCAAACTCCTCAGAAGCCGATTTCATTTGGGCAAATCCTTGAGCATATGAACAGATCTTGCTCATGTAAAGTGCCTTTCTTACTGCTTCAATCAGATTTGAACGATTTCCTTCAAACGTTTTGGCTTCAGGTCCCTTAAGAAGTTTACTTGCTTTTGTCCTCTCTTCTTTCATTGCAGAAATAAAGCGGGCGAAAACAGATTCAGTAATGATTGGAAGAGGTACACCAAGGTCGAGTGCACTTTGGCTTGTCCACTTGCCGGTTCCCTTTTGCCCTGCTTTATCGAGGATCACATCGACCATCGGCTTTCCTGTTTCATCATCTTTTTTAGTGAAAATATCAGCCGTGATTTCAATAAGATAGCTGTCGAGCTCCCCTTTATTCCATTCTGCAAAGACTTCATGGAGTTCATCTGCAGATAATCCCAGGACATTCTTTAAAAGGAAATAAGATTCAGCAATCAGCTGCATATCGCCATATTCGATGCCATTGTGGACCATTTTGACATAATGACCTGCACCATCAGGGCCGATATAGGTTGTACAGGCTTCCCCTTCTACTTTGGCCGCGATGCTTTTTAGAATTGGCTCAACGAGGTCATAAGCTTCCTTCTGCCCTCCAGGCATGATGGATGGACCGGTCAATGCCCCTTCTTCCCCTCCGGAAACACCGGTACCGATGAAATGAATCCCGCGCTCGCTAAGTTCTTTATTGCGGCGTTGTGTATCTTCGAAAAACGTATTGCCCCCATCGATCAGGATGTCGCCTTCTTCAAGGAATGGCAGGAGCTGTTCAATTGTAGCATCTGTAGCCGGACCAGCTTTCACCATCAATAATATCTTCCTCGGCATCTCCAATGATTGCACAAACTCTTCTATGGAATAGGCTGGATGAATATTTTTCCCTTTTGATTCATTCAGCATTTCTTCTGTTTTTTCACTTGAACGATTATAGACAGAAACTGAATAGCCTCTGCTTTCGATGTTCCAGGCAAGGTTTTTCCCCATTACAGCAAGCCCGATCACACCAATTTGTTGTTTTGCCATGCTATTACGTCCCTTCTATCCGTTGATTTTCGATTGACTATTACTATAACAGTATTCCCATACCGGAACAATTAAAAGGCACCCTGCAAAAGTTTCTCCAGGATGCCCTTCAATTCATTCCTTTTTTCGTTCATAAAGAAAATCCTTGTTAAAGCTTGTATCTGTGTGGGGATCTTTTTTCAAGGCATCCACTTTAACGCCTTTCGTCACTGCATTTTTTCCAAACTTGCTCTTAAGGTTTTCCAGGGCTTGATACAGCGGTTCCTTCTTTGCCTCTTTTTCATAGGAGAAAAGATCAAGCTGCAAAAGCGCATCTTCCTCTTCCACCAAATCCTGTGCCGTCACACCCAAGAGCCGAACACCATTGCCGTTCCAATGTTCGATGAACAGTGAACTGGCCGCTTCGAAAATATCTTCATGCTTGATAATGGGATTTTTCAGTTTTCGGCTTCTTGTAATTGTTTTGCGGTCTTTGTATCGGATCATTACAGAAATATTGACTGTAAGTGCATTTTTCTTTCTCATACGTTCAGAAACTTTTTGAGACAGTTCCTTTAATACAGCAAGAAGCTCCTGCTGATTGGAAATATCCCTCGGAAGGGTAGTCGAATTGCCAATGCTTTTAAAATCGTAGACGGATTCCGGATCGACTTCCCTTGAATCAATGCCGTTTGCCCGTTCCCTCAGCCGTATCCCATTAATTCCGAGAACCTTTTTTAACTGAGTCTCATTTCCTGATGCCAAATCCTTAATGGTCAAAATATCGATTCCTTTTAGTTTCTCTGCTGTCTTAGCCCCGATACCATGCATTTCCTGCACAGGCAGCGGCCAAAGGATATTGGGGATGTCTCTTTTCCTCAGGACCGTGATGCCCATCGGCTTTTTCATGTCTGAAGCCATTTTAGCTAGAAATTTATTAGGGGCGATCCCAATGCTGCATGGGAGATCAAGCTGTTCTTTGATGCTTCTTTGGATGCTGGCAGCGATTTGCAATGGTGATCCAAGCTCATAGCTGTCAGTTATATCAACATACCCTTCATCGATTGATACGGGCTCTACCAATTCTGAATAGGTTCTAAGAATATCAAAAATTCCTCTGGATGCTGCCCGATAACGGTCAAAGTTGGGACGCATGACGATCATATCCGGACATTTTTTTCTTGCCTCCCAAAGAGGCATGGTGGTTTTAACCCCGAACTTGCGGGCTTCATAGCTGCATGTCACAATGATGCCCCGTCTTTCTTCGGGATTACCTGCAATCGCAAGCGGCTTACCTTTGAGTGCAGGATTATAGGCCATTTCCACAGAAGCGTAAAAACTATTCATATCTACATGAAGAATGACTCGTCCATTCTTCGGATAAAAGCTCTTCACAGAACTTCACTTCCCAAAACGTATTGTTCCTTCTATTATATCAATTTTCGAACGCCCTCCCTAACCATATAGCCTAACTCCGTAATATGGAATTAAAAAAACCGGATATTAGAATATCCGGCTGGGAGAATTAGGCCATTTCATAGTTTTCTACATATTCCTGTATAGCATCGATGTTTTCAAGGGATTCAACCAACAGATCTGGATCGATCATTGTAATGAGGCCCTTTTCTAAGTTTGCGACTCCTGAAAAGAATTTCGTTTTCTTGTAGCCCATCAAAGCTACTTTCTTTAACAATTCAGCAGGAATATCGATGATTTCTTTTGCTTCCCTTACGAAAAGACCAATTGAAAGTTTATCCGTTTTCAGGACAATCATGCGTGAGATTTCATTAAGATTCAACTGGCTTCCATAGAGCAATTCTTCTAAATCAATTGCCGGCAGCAGTTCATCACGGACTTTCACGATGCCTTTCACGAATGAAGGAAGCTGCGGGATTGGATTCGTTTCTGGAATTTTCTCGATGGAAATTACAAAGGATATTGGAATCCCGTAATCTTCTTCATTAATTTTAAAAACAACTGCTTTTTCACTCAAATCCTCTGCATCCCCTTTATGTTCATTTTCCTGTTATGTATAATTTATCATATTTTTCATGTTGATGGAGATAAAGTTCGTTTGAAAATAAGTTCATGAATAAAGGGGCTCCCACAGGGAGCCCCTTTCGTATGTTGAATTAAATATTACGCTTCTGCTACTTCCTTGACTACGGCTAATACCATTTCAGCTAATTTTGTCAATTCAGCCACAGGCATGCGTTCATTTGTTGTATGGATTTCTTCGTATCCTACAGCAAGGTTTACAGTTGGAACGCCGAATCCTGCAATGACGTTTGCGTCGCTTCCGCCGCCGCTTGTCAATAGTTTGCTTTCACGTCCAATTTTGGCAGCAGCTTTTTTCGCTACTTCCACTACATGGTCACCTTCTCCAAATTTGAAGCCAGGGTACATGACTTGAACATCCACTTCCGCTTTTCCGCCGAACTCTTCAGCAGTCTTTTCGAAAGCTTCCTTCATTTTTGCTACTTGCGCTTCCATCTTTTCAGGGACTAGAGAGCGTGCTTCCGCTAGGATATCCACTCGGTCGCATACGATGTTTGTTGCCTGTCCGCCTTCGAATCGGCCGATATTGGCAGTCGTCTCTTCGTCAATGCGTCCAAGAGGCATTTTAGAAATAGCCTTAGCTGCCAACGTAATGGCAGAAACGCCTTTTTCCGGTGCTACACCTGCGTGTGCAGTCTTCCCGAAGATGGATGCTTTTACTTTTGCTTGAGTCGGAGCAGCAACGATGATGTTTCCAACAGGCCCATCACTGTCAAGTGCGAAGCCAAACTTCGCCTTCACAAGGGAAGAATCCAATGCTTTCGCACCAACAAGACCAGACTCTTCTCCAACTGTGATGATGAATTGAATCGTACCATGCTCTACATTTTGTTCTTTCAAAGCACGGATCGCTTCAAACATGCTGGCAAGACCGGCTTTATCATCTGCACCAAGGATTGTAGTTCCGTCAGTCACCACGTAGCCATCTTTTACAGAAGGCTTGATTCCTTTGCCGGGAACAACTGTATCCATGTGGGAAGTGAAGTAGATGGTATCCACTCCTTCTTTCGTTCCTTTAAGGGTGCAAACAAGGTTACCTGCTCCATGGCCTGTCTGCTCCATAGTATCGTCTTCAAAAACTTCTACGCCAAGATCCTCAAATTTCTTTTTCAAAACTTTTGCGATTTCGCTTTCATTTTTAGTTTCTGAGTCAATTTGAACCAACTCTAGAAACTCATTCAATAAACGTTCTTCGTTAATCATAATCAAGGACCTCCAAATATGTATTCACATATTTAGTATATCGTGAAACGCTGGAGAGAACAAATAATTAGAAGAGCGGAAGCGCCCTGCTAAGCCCCGACCAGCATAAGACGGAGCTCGAAGGAAATCCTGATTTCCGTAGAGGTACGACTTATGACTCGAGGGGCTGGGCGCTGGAGCTGGACAAGTCTGATTACCTGTGTCTTGCAAAGATTCAAAAAAGAAACGTTCCTACAATGGGATATTGCCGTGCTTTTTCTTTGGACGCTCTTCCTTTTTATTCCTCATGATTTCGAGGGCCTGAATCAATTTTATCCTTGTTTCCCTCGGGTCGATTACATCATCCACCATTCCCCTGGATGCAGCTACATAAGGGTTTGCAAATTTCTCACGATATTCCTCAATCTTTTGATTGCGCAGCTCTTCCGGATTTTCGCTGTTTTGTATTTCCCGGGCAAAAATTATATTAGCGGCTCCCTGAGGCCCCATAACAGCTACTTCGGCATTCGGCCATGCATATACGAGATCCGCTCCAATTGATTTGCTGTTCAAGGCAACGTAGGCTCCCCCAAATGCTTTTCGGAGAATCACAGTGATTTTCGGGACTGTGGCTTCAGAATATGCATAAAGAATCTTCGCTCCATGCCTGATGATGCCTCCATGTTCCTGTTTGATTCCCGGGAAGAAGCCGGTGACATCTTCAAAGGTAATCAATGGAATATTGAAAGAATCACAGAATCGGATGAATCGGGATGCCTTGTCGGATGAATCGATATCAAGCCCTCCCGCCATAAACTTAGGCTGATTGCAGACGAGACCAACTACTTCTCCTTTGATCCGTGCAAAACCTACCACAATATTTTTCGCGAATTCTTCTTGCACCTCAAAGAAGGATCCTGTGTCCACAACCTGCTCAATCACTTTTCTTACATCGTACGGGCGGACGGCATCAAACGGGATGATGTCGGTCAGCTCCGGACGATAATGGTCCTCTTCATCATAAGAGGCTGCAGCCGGTCTTTCTTCATTATTTTGCGGAAGGTAGCCAATGAGAGTCCGGACTTTCTCGAGCACTTCCATCTCGGTCTTGGCCCTGAAATGGGCATTGCCGCTGATTGAGTTATGCACTTTTGATCCTCCGAGATCTTCCGATGAGATTTTCTCTCCTGTTACTGTCTCAATGACTTTCGGTCCTGTAATGAACATTTGGCTTGTGTCATCCACCATGAATACAAAATCGGTGATGGCCGGCGAATAGACTGCTCCACCTGCACACGGTCCCATGATGACAGAAATCTGAGGAATGACCCCTGAATAAATGGCGTTTCGATAAAATATATGGCCGTATCCATCCAATGAAACGACGCCTTCCTGGATGCGTGCCCCGCCTGAATCATTCAAACCGATGAACGGAGCTCCATTTTTAGCGGCAAGATCCATGACATTAGCAATTTTCTTTGCATGCATTTCTCCCAAGGCACCGCCAAAAACCGTGAAGTCCTGTGAAAAAAGGTATATCGGCCTGCCGTTCACTTTTCCATATCCGGTCACTACCCCGTCCCCCGGGCCTTCCATCTGATCAAGTCCAAAATCATTGCAGCGATGTTGAATAAAAGGATTCAATTCAACAAATGTGCCTTCATCCACCAATAGGTCAATGCGTTCTCTGGCCGTCAACTTTCCCTTTTCATGCTGCTTCTCTATCTTTTCATCTCCGCCGCCTAGTTCTACTTTTCGGCGCATATCATATAATTCATTGATTTTTTCGTAGATATCTGTCATTTCCCTTCTCCTCCCGCCTGATTTTTCTCGCAAAGTTCGTAAAGGACGCCCATTCCTGACTTCGGATGCAGGAATGCCACTTCTGCCCCGCCGGCTCCAACCTTTGGCTCATCTTGTATAAGCCGTATTCCCTTTTCTTTCAATTCTTCCATTCTCTCTTTTATGGATTCAACTCCAAGGGCAACATGATGGATGCCTTCACCCTTTTTGTCAATAAATTTCCAAACTGCACTATTTTCACTTGTTGGTTCAAGCAACTCGAGTTTTGTATTACCGCAGTCAATGAATGCCACTTTGACTGACTCGGATGGCACCTCTTCGATTTTGAGGCATTGCAGTCCTAAGATTTCCGTATAAAAGGATAATGAATCTTCAATAGAACGAACCGCAATTCCGATATGGTCTACTTTTTTGATCATCTGTCTTCCTCCTTGCTGAGTTAAATAGACAAAACATTAATTATATTCGCTAAATGTTTTCTAAATTCCTGCTTTATTCGACACTTTTCGGAAGCGTTTTCAAATTTCATTATCATTCACTGCTTGTCAGATCTTTCTTCACTAGCTAAAATAATAAGCAACAGCCTTCTTTAAAGGAGAGAAAATGATGAGAAATAAAACATTTCAAAAAGTGATCGTTTATTTGATGCTGCTCGCAATGATTGCTTCAACAATTATTTTCGGATTGGCGATGGTTCTATAAAAGCAAAACCCGGTTCCGTACAGGATCCGGGTTTTTTTAGTGTATTGCTCCATTTTCCTTCGCTATTTGATCGAAGCTTTTGGAGGAATTGACGATATTCACTTTTGTTCCAAGCGGCACCTTGTCATATAATTCTTCGACGGCTGCTTTCGGCAGGCGAACGCAGCCATTTGAAATATACATTCCTATGGACGACGGCTGGTTTGTACCATGCAGTCCATAAATCCTTCCATCCGTCCCCATGGCATCAAATCCTATCCATCGTGTGCCAAGGGGGTTTTTTGGGTCGCCGCCCGGAATATTTTTACGGCGATAATAAGGGTCTTTTGCTTTTACCGTCACCGTGAAAAGTCCCTCCGGTGTGAGATCATTCGTTTTGCCGGTAGCTATTTTTGTTTTTAGCTGCTGCCGGCCTTCATAATAAAAAGCCAATTGATTTATCCTTTTGTTTACAATGATAAAAGGATCACCTTGAATGGGGTTCCGTCCAATTGGCCAAATAGGAGAGCCGATAAGCAAGATGCAGACTAGAAGGATCTTCAAAAAGACTCACCACACTTTTTTCCTTAGTGTGCATTTTGTCCAGTCTTCTGATTCATCTTTTTCCCTTTTATGCCTTTAAATGAACTTTTAATGAGCAAATACTGCTCCATTTCCCTCACAAATTGAAAAAGCGCCGCTCGGACTTCAAATTCGCTTCGCGTTTTAGGAAGCTCCATCCCTTCGAAATGAAGTTTCATATCATATAATTTTTTCAAATATAAAAATGCTGTGTTTCCCGGGTGGATATTATTACTTACTTCTTCAAGGAAATCGGCAACAATTTTGGACTGCTCTACATTCATTTCAAGGGAAGTAATAATGGGCAGGACCCGCTCAATGATTTCAAATTGCTTCTCTCTCATTTTAAAATAGTGGTAGTATGAATCTTCGCTTTTCAAAACATGATTTTGAAGATCACGTACGGCGAGTCCTTTTGCTTCTTCGAGCATCCGGGCAGTTTCGGTAATTTCTTTGCCGTCCCATTCGCTTTTATGCATGCGCAAATAAGAGATGATTTCTGTAAAGATTGAATGAAAGTTCTCTTCTATTTTTTCAAGAAGGGAAAGCAGCCTGTTTTCCATGCTCGGCATATATAAATTCATAACAAGGGCAATCCCGATGCCGATAAGGATGATGCAAAATTCATTGAAAATTGAGTGGACGGTCACCTGGCCGGCAGAATAAATATGAAGGATGATGACGATGCTTGTGACAATCCCTTCTTTCGCTTTCAGCATAACAGTAGTAGGGATGAATACGAGAAGCAGCAATCCGATCACAAACGGATAATAGCCTATTGCTTCAAAAAACACTGATGAAAAAATCATTGCAAGTACACAGGCCAAAAATCTGGTCCATGCAGCCTTGATGGACTGCCTTTTTGTGACTTGGATGCACAGAACTGTGATGATTCCGGCTGAAACGAAATTATGCAGATCGAACCACTGAGCAAGCATGATGGCCAGCACAGTTCCGATTGCTGTTTTAATGGTCCTATAGCCAATACGAAACATGAACCTGCTCCTCGCTTTATATACAATTCAAATTCTCAAAAAAGAAAAGATGATCAGCTGATCATCTTTTCTAAGGATAATATGTTTACAGTACTTTTTGCAAGAAATCTTGAGCACGCTTGGAAGATGGATTTGAGAAGAATACTTGCGGGTCTTCATCCTCTACAAGCTGGCCATCGTCCAAAAATAATACACGGTCTGCCACTTCTTTTGCAAATCCCATTTCATGCGTGACAATAATCATGGTCATTCCTGTATGAGCCAGTGATTTCATAACGTCAAGCACTTCTTTCACCATCTCTGGATCGAGTGCTGAGGTTGGTTCATCAAATAGCATAATTTTAGGATTCATAGCGAGGGCCCTTGCGATAGCCACACGCTGCTTCTGGCCGCCTGACAATCTGTTTGGATATTCATCAGCTTTTTCAACAAGTCCCACTTTAGAAAGGAGCTCTTTCCCAAGCTCTTCTGCCTCCGACTTAGTCAACCCCTTCACTTTTATTGGGGCATAAGTGATGTTCTCGAGGACTGTCATATGAGGGAAAAGGTGAAAGTGCTGGAACACCATGCCTATTTCTTTTCTGAATGCTTGTATATCCACTTTTTTTCCGGTGATAGAATGATTGTCTATCAAAATGTCACCTGCTGTTGGAGTTTCAAGCAGATTCAAGGAGCGGAGGAAAGTGGATTTCCCAGATCCGGAAGGTCCGATGACAACAACAACCTCCCCTGGATCAATCGAAACGCTGATATCTTTCAATACTTCATTTTTCCCAAACATTTTGGATAATCCGTTCACATTAATCACTGACTCTCATTCTCCTTTCGACTGCCTTGCCTAAGACCGTTAGGATAATGACAAGCAGATAATATACAAGCCCTGCGAATAATAGCGGTTCAAAGAAAGAATATAAATCGCTTCCAACCATATAAGATCTTCTCATGACATCTGTTACGCCGATGACGGTTACAATGGCGGATTCTTTCGTAAGTGTGATGAATTCATTCATTAGTGCAGGCAGGATATTTTTCAATGCCTGAGGAAGAATGATGTCTTTCATCATTTGTTTATACGATATTCCCAGAGCGGCTGCCGCTTCCTGCTGTCCTTTGTCGACTGCCTGAATTCCTGCACGGATGATTTCTGAGATATAGGCAGCAGAGTTCATGGCAAATGCAGAGACCGCTGCAGTATATGGATCGATTTGAGTTCCGAAAATCTGTGGTGAACCATAGAAGATGATCATCAATTGAAGTACGAGCGGCGTACCCCTGAATATTGAAGTATACACATCCGCTATGATGCCCAGCACTTTCAGTTTACTGATTTTAAATAATGCCAAAATGATGCCGAATAAAAATCCTATGACCCCTGCCAGCAGGACGATTTTTAATGTGACGCCAATTCCTTTTAATATAAATGGCACCGAAGGGATTAACTGCTGAAAATCCAGTCCCATTGTACACCATCCTTTCTCCTGCAAAAATGCATGCAGGCTGCGATTAAATAGATGAGACGTTCAAACTGATGCCTGAACGTCTCTTGAATTTTATTATTTTGAATCTGCTCCGAACCATTTGATGATTAATTTATCCAGTTCGCCGCTGTCTTTCATTTCATTTAATGCCTTATTGAATTTAGGAGTCAAGTCGCTATTTTTAGGAAAAGCGATGGCAGACCCTGCTTCATCATCACTTGTTTTGATATTAAAACCTTGCAGCTCCTGATGCTTCTTAAGGAATCCCTGTGCTACTGTATCTTCAATGATTGCTGCCTGGAACCTTCCATTCTGTACATCCTGGACAAGTTCAGGGATGCGGTTTCTTGTTTCAATATCAAATGCTGTATTTTTTTGCAGTTCCTTTGCAGCGTCTTCTTGGATTGAGCCCAATTGAACCCCTATTTTCCCGCCTTTTAAATCTTCTACACTCTTGATATTGCTATCCTTTTTCGTCACGATCATATCGTTTGCTTTATAGTAGACATCACTGAAGTCAACATTTTTCTTTCGTTTAGGAGTAGGTGTCATCCCGGCCAATACAAGGTCAGCCTGTTTTGTTTTCAAAGCTGTGATCAAACCGCTGAAATCTTTATCTTCAACTTTGATTTTGTAGCCGAGTTTTTTGCCCAATGCCTTAGCAAGATCAACGTCAAAACCTACGATCTCATCACTGTTCGCTGTATCGACATATTCAAATGGCGGGTAGTCGGCTGATGTCGCCATCACCAAAGTTTTTTTGTCTGCTGCAGACTCATCTTTATCGCATGCAGCCAACGCTGAAATAACTAGTAAACTGGCAATAATTGCAGATGCTATTTTTTTCATACTTTTCTCCTCCTGTGGTTTGTATATAAATTCAAAAATTAGTATAATAATTAACCTATTTGCATTTTAACACGATTAAATATTTATGCAACATTTTTAATAAATATTTATATACAGGAGGATAAAGTTCTAAAATTCTGAAAATAAATGTGATTAATACACGAGGTTTCAGTGCTTTCTAATGGGAATTGTAAAATTAAAAAACCGGCCAAGGGAACCCTGGCCGGTTTATTCAATCAGAAGAAGGAATTACATTTCTTCACAATATTGATCAAAGTATGATTGAAGCTTGTTAACGACAGACATTGGATCATGTCCTTCAATCTCATGCCGTTCTACCATCGTACATAATTTCCCATCTTTTAAGATAGCGAAAGATGGAGAGGATGGCGGATATTCAGTAAAATAGCTTCTTGCTTTTGCAGTAGCTTCTTTATCTTGACCTGCAAAGACAGTCACTAAGTGATCTGGGCGATTATCATAATGGATGGCGTGGGCAGCTGCTGGTCTTGCAATTCCCCCGGCACAGCCGCAGACAGAGTTGATCATGACCAATGTAGTTCCTTTATTGGCAAAGGCTGCTTCCACTTCTTCAGCAGTCTTCAATTGTTCGTAGCCGGCTGCTTCTATTTCCTGGCGGGCCTGTCTTACTACATCATTCATAAATAAGTTAAAATCCATGCTCATTTTATTCTCTCCTTCTTGATCGACTGCCCCAAAAAAAGAACAGTCTTCATCATTACTATCATTATATTCGATTTCAGCTAATTTTTATAGTAATTGGGTTTATAAAGGAATTTGAGGGGTAGAATAATAGTACATCTAGATCCATACCCCTAAAACTCCCTAGATGTCTCGGATAGCGGAATAACGCTATCCCTTTTTTTATGAATTTTTATTATATACATCAAAAAGGTGTTCGAGCGCGCTTGATACGGTTCTTTCTTCTTTCGTTACTTGTTCAAGGATGGACGGTAAAGCTTTCTTTATCCTTTCGTCCTGAAAGAATTCCTGCGCAAGTCGGTCATGGATGGAAGAATAAAGCCATTCCTTTGCCTGCGAATGCCGTCTTTCCATAAAGATCCCTGTTTTCTTCGTATTCTCCATAAATGAATCGATGATATCCCAAATTTCTTCTATCCCCGTATAATGTAGTGCCGAACAGGTATAAGCCCGTGTGGTCCATCCCTTCGTCGCCGGCTGCAGGAAGTGCAGGATTTGATTATATTCAGACTTGGTTTTTTGTGCGGGCTTTATATTCCCGCCATCTGCTTTATTCACAATAATGGCATCTGCAAGCTCCATGATCCCTTTTTTCATACCTTGTAATTCGTCGCCTGCCCCCGTCAGAACAAGAAGCATAAAGAAGTCTACCATGCCCCTCACAATTACTTCGCTCTGACCCACTCCGACGGTTTCCACTAAGATGACATCATAGCCTGCAGCTTCACATGCAGCAATTGATTCTCTTGTTTTCCGATGCACCCCGCCGAGGGTCCCGCCGGAAGGGGAAGGGCGGACAAATGCACGTGGATGCCTTACAAGCTTTTCCATCCTTGTTTTGTCGCCAAGAATGCTCCCCCCGGTCATGGTAGAGCTTGGATCCACTGCGAGCACCGCTACCCTATGGCCCATGTCACAGAGCATTGTACCAAACGATTCGATGAACGTGCTTTTTCCCGCCCCCGGCACCCCGGTGATCCCGATACGGACTGATTTCCCTGTATGGGGAAGCAGCTGTTTTAACATTGTCTGGCTAAGGGATTGATGCTCGGAAGAATTGCTTTCAATCAATGTTATCGCTTTGGCCAAAGATGTCCTTTCTTTCGCCAGGACTCCATTAACAAGCGCATTCACATCAATAGTCAAACCGCTCTTTTTTTTGAATCGAGGACGCTTTTGGCTTTCTTCCATTTATTCCATCACTTCCTCATAGCCCAATCTCCGATAAATTTCTTCGATCACTTTTTGTGCAGCAGGAGGAATGACTGTTCCTGGTCCAAAAATGGCTGCTGCTCCCTGCTCATATAAATAAGCATAATCTTGAGGAGGGATGACTCCTCCGATTACGACAAGAATGTCATCTCTACCTAGTTTTTTCAGCTCTCCTACCAACTGTGGAAGCAATGTTTTATGTCCTGCTGCAAGTGAACTGACCCCAATGACATGTACATCATTTTCGACTGCCTGCATAGCCGTTTCAGCAGGGGTCTGGAACAATGGACCAATATCCACATCAAATCCTAAATCAGCGAATGCGGTAGCAATGACTTTTGCTCCCCGATCATGTCCGTCCTGACCCATTTTGGCAATCATGATCCTTGGTCTTCTTCCTTCGTTTTCCAGGAATTCCTCAGTCAATTGACGGACAGATTCAATTTCTTCCTCGTTCGTGAAAGTATTGCTGTATACACCGCTAATCGAGCGGATGACCGCTTTATGGCGTCCACATGCATTTTCAACAGCATCTGAAATTTCCCCAAGCGTCGCTCTCGCTCTTGCCGCTTCGACCGCAAGTTCCAATAAATTCCCTTCACCGTTTTTGGCAGCTTCACTTAATGCAGCCAGTGTCCCGGCGACTGCTTTTTCATCTCTTTCAGATTTCAGCAGCTGCAATCGCTGAATTTGTTTTTGACGTACAGCCGTATTATCAATATCAAGCGTTTCAATCGGATCTTCTTTATCCAGGCGGAATTTATTGACGCCAATGATGGACTCTTTGCCGGAATCGATCATTGCCTGCCGCTTAGCAGCCGCCTCTTCAATCCTCATCTTTGGAAGTCCGGTTTCAATTGCTTTTGTCATCCCGCCGAGCTGTTCAATCTCCTCGATATGTGCCCATGCTTTTTCCATCAATTCATGAGTAAGGGCTTCTACATAGTAGGATCCTCCCCATGGATCGATTACATTGGTGATTCCTGTTTCTTCTTGCAGATATAACTGTGTATTTCGTGCAATTCGTGCCGAAAAGTCTGTTGGAAGTGCGATGGCTTCATCAAGTGCATTCGTATGGAGCGATTGAGTATGCCCCATAGCAGCAGCGTGTGCTTCAATTAATGTTCGGGTCACATTATTGAATGGATCCTGTTCAGTCAAACTCCAGCCGGATGTCTGGGAATGTGTGCGAAGAGCCAGTGACTTGGCATTCTCCGGAGAAAACTCCTGGATCATCTTTGCCCAAATCCTTCTGGCAGCCCTCAGCTTTGCGACTTCCATGAAATAATTCATGCCGATTGCCCAGAAGAAAGAAAGCCTCGGAGCAAAAGAATCAATATTTATGCCTGCAGACAGGCCTGTCCTTACATATTCCAATCCATCTGCCAATGTGTAGGCCAATTCGATGTCCGCAGTGGCGCCAGCCTCCTGCATATGATAGCCCGAGATGCTTATACTGTTGAATTTCGGCATATGTTTGGATGTATACTCAAAAATGTCGGCAATGATCTTCATCGACATTTCAGGAGGGTAGATATACGTATTCCTTACCATATATTCTTTTAAAATATCATTTTGAATCGTTCCAGCGAGCTTTTCCTTTTCGACTCCCTGTTCTTCCGCTGTGACGATATAAAATGCCATGATTGGCAGTACAGCACCATTCATTGTCATCGAAACAGACATTTGATCAAGCGGGATCCCATCGAATAAAATCTTCATATCCAGAATGGAATCGATGGCAACGCCTGCTTTCCCTACATCCCCTTCTACCCTGGGGTGATCGGAGTCATAGCCCCTATGTGTGGCTAAGTCGAACGCTACCGATAAACCCTTTTGGCCCATTGCAAGGTTTCTTCTATAGAAGGCATTGCTCTCTTCTGCTGTTGAAAATCCTGCATACTGCCTTACTGTCCAAGGGCGGTTCACATACATCGTAGGATAGGGGCCTCTCGTGAATGGAGCAAGACCTGGTAAATCTTCCAGATGTTCAGCACTATTGATATCCGATTCGACATATCGTGATTTGATAGTGATATTTTCATTGGTTCCATACTTGATAACATCATTTTCATGTAATGGTTGTTGCGTCCCATACGTTGAAAATGGGTTTATTTGTTTAAAAGAAGGCTTACTCATGCTTCTTCAGCTCCTTCCCAAATCAATAACAGTGATTGCAGTTTTTCAACCAGGTTCTGCTTTAAGTAAATTGAGCCATTCAATCCATTACTTTTTAGAATGGATTCATCATCCTCAGAAGGCTTCCCTGCAATATCCACAACTGCATTTGGTGCATGTGCCCTCAAGACTTCTAACGTTTCCTGCGCCATCTCCCCATAACCTTCTTCTGTGCCGCAGATGACATAGTAATCGAGTGGATTCTGCATAATGAAAGCTTCGATATCTTCAGCAGTGTGGCAAGGACCGCTTAGAATGACATCAATGCCGCCTGCTGCCAGGCATCCTGACGCAAAGTCGGCCCGTGCTTTATGAGCCTTCAATGTTTGGAGGCAAATCAAGCCGGCTAAAGGCTTCTTGCCATTTAATTCAGCTTTTTTGGCTTTACTCCTTAATTTTTCAAACGCAGTGGAGAGCCTGAACGGAAGGATCCGTTCGACCCTTGCATAGTCATCCATATCAAATGCCCCTTCTTCTGAACCGAGGCAGTCATCCCAAACGGAATCTGACAAGTTGGCATATATATTTGTCCCAATCATGGCATTCTTTCGTACAGCTGCAT
Organism: Falsibacillus pallidus; assembly: GCF_003350505.1. NCBI lineage: Bacteria > Bacillati > Bacillota > Bacilli > Caryophanales > Bacillaceae > Falsibacillus > Falsibacillus pallidus. Next base: position 55,206 of record NZ_QQAY01000009.1, on the reverse strand, counting down.
CCCATTCCCGTTTACCGGCGATTTCAGAAATGCCCTTTTGAATGGTCCCGGAAAGAAGGGCTTCTATAATCCCTCCCCTGTCATCCAATTCTACAAAGAAGTCCCAGGCTTTACGTCCCATTTCGGAAGTCAGGTTTTCAATGAAATACGATCCGGCACTTGGATCATGCACCTTGGAAAGGTGGGCTTCTTCTTTCAAAATCAGCTGCATGCTGCGTGCTGATCTTTCAGAAAATACACTTCTTTCTTCAAAGGTTTCATTGAATGAAGAAAGATGAAGATAGTCTACACCGCCGACCACCGCAGCAAATCCCTCAGTTCCTGTCCTGAGCATATTGACATATGGATCCAATGCTGACTTGGTCATGAGGGAATCTTCAGCGCTGATAACCGCCTCCATTTCTTCCATGACTCCATATTCTCTTAAAATAGCCTTCCACAGATGCTTAAATGCCCTTAATTTAGCTATCTCCAAGAAGAATTGGCTTCCTATGGAAAAATGAAAGACCATGTGCTCTACGGCTTCATGGATGCCCCAGCCATTCTCTTTTACAATCTCCAGGTATTCCACTGCTTCTGATAATGCGTAAGCAATTTCTTGTACAGCACTTGCTCCGGCATTTTGATAAATGGACGTATTGATTTCAATCGTCCTTAATTTAGATCCGGAATTTTTCAATGTGGTAATCTGATTAAGCCAATCTTTAAAAGCTGCAGATTCCTTATTGATCAATTTTCCATTTTGCAGTCCATGCGTAAAAAGATCAAATGCTAAAACCCCATTAAAGTCAGGTTTTTCTGTAAAAAAGTGATGTATTTTTTTCACAGTTTCATGATCATTGATATACAGGGTTTGATTCTTTTCAAAAACTGCCTGCAGGAATTGTTCCATCTCTTCTGGTGAGGTTTTGATTCCTTTTAATGAAAATGATATGCAGTCCTGTCCCCTTGACAATGCATTGCTGATTTTTTCTTCTAATTCTTTCAGGGAGCTGGCTGTCACTTCTTGTGCGATGTACCAGTCGTTGTTCTTCTTAGCTGAAGGCAGTACGGCTGAATCAGGTCTGTCTTCTTTTGTATATAAGGGTTTGATTTCGATATCTTCATAGGTTTTTGTGCAGAGATCTTCGATGGATTTTCCTTTGAGTGTTTTTTCTGCAAGTGATTCCCATTCACTTAGTTCTCTGAGCTTAAAGGATTGAGATTTCATTTGATCGATGCTCAATTCCTTTCCCCCTTTCATGCGTTGAAATCGTTTACATTTTTATTTAAAAAAATTCTAAATCTTTATTATTTTTTACTATTTTAGTATATAAAAAAACGAGTGATTTAACAATAAACATTCAAAAGGCTGATCCCTTGGGATCAGCCTTTTCATTTTATTAATAGATGGATGTGCTTTGTTTGGATGTGTTTTCGATGATTTCTTTTACGCGCTGCAGGAATCTGCCGCAGATTAATCCGTCAAGAACACGGTGGTCAAGGGACATGCACAAGTTGACCATATCTCTTACTGCAATCATGCCATTATCCATCACGACAGGGCGTTTAACGATGGACTCCACCTGCAGGATTGCTGCCTGAGGGTAATTGATGATACCCATGGATTGAACAGAACCGAAGGAACCAGTGTTATTGACTGTGAATGTTCCTCCTTGCATATCATCTGATTTCAATTTGCCTGTACGGACTTTATTGGCAAGTTCAGTGATTTCTCTTGCAATGCCTTTAATTGTCTTCTCATCAGCATTTTTAATCACTGGTACGAACAATGCATCATCTGTCGCAACTGCAATTGAAATATTGACATCTTTCTTCTGGATGATTTTATCTCCAGCCCACATAGAGTTGATCTGAGGGAATTCTTTCAATGCTTGGGCAACTGCCTTTACGAAGAACGCAAAGAAAGTAAGATTGAAGCCTTCACGCTGCTTGAATTCACCTTTAATCTCATTCCTGTATGCAACCAGATTTGTCGCATCCACTTCCATCATTGTCCAAGCGTGCGGTGCCTCATGCTTGCTTCTGAGCATATTGGCTGCAATCGCTTTACGGACGCCTGTAACCGGAATTTCGATATCCCCTGCTGCCACAGGTACAGATGGAGCAGGTGCTGCTTGTGCTTTTGGAGCAGCTGCTGGAGCTTCTTGAGCAGGTGCTTTTTCCGGAGCAGCTTCTACTGGTTTAGATGGTGCATCTCCAGCTTTCGGAATGTTGCCGGAATCAATCAGCTTCATTAGATCTTTTCGAGTGATTCTTCCTTCTTTTCCTGTTCCTTCTACTTGATTCAAATCAATATCATGTTCTTGTGAAATCTTTAGGACAGCTGGAGAATACCGCGCTTTGCTGCCAGGCTCTCTCTTAACAGGAGCTGCTGAAGGTTTTTTGTCCTTCGCAGGCTCGGTTTTTTCCATTTTTTCAGCAGGCTTATCTTCTGAAGATGCTTCTTCAGTGCTGCCGCCTTCTGTTTCGATGGAACAGATGAATTCCCCTACTTCCAGAGTATCCCCTTCTTGACCGATCAGTTCTTTAATCACACCTGAAAAGGAAGATGGGACTTCCGCATTTACTTTATCCGTTTGAACTTCTGCAATGGGATCGTATTTATTGACTGTATCACCAGGTGCTACAAGCCATTTACTAATTGTACCTTCAGTTACACTTTCCCCTAACTGAGGCATTTTCATTTTTTCTACTGCCACTGAAGAAACCTCCTTTGAATCTTAAGTTGTTATCGATTAATACTCTGCTAATTCACGCATCGCTTTTTCAACTTTATCTGGGTTGATCATGAAGTACTTTTCCATAGTAGGTGCATAAGGCATCGCTGGTACATCCGGCCCTGCAAGTCGCATGATAGGAGCATCCAGATCAAATAGACAGTTTTCAGAAATGATGGCAGAAACTTCACTGATAATGCTGCCTTCTTTGTTATCTTCTGTAACTAATAGGACTTTTCCTGTTTTAGAAGCAGCTTCGATGATTGCTTCTTTATCCAATGGATAGATTGTACGAAGGTCAAGGATATGAGCTTCAATGCCATCCTCAGCAAGTCTTTCTGCAGCTTGAAGTGCGAAATGCACACTTAAGCCATAAGTGATGACTGTTATGTCTTCGCCTTCTCTTTTTACATCTGCTTTCCCGATTGGAAGTACATAGTCATCCTCAGGAACTTCTCCCTTGATTAAGCGGTATGCACGCTTATGCTCGAAGAATAATACAGGATCCTCATCACGGATGGCTGCTTTAAGCAGGCCTTTTACATCATAAGGTGTAGAAGGCATGACAATTTTCAACCCTGGCTGGTTTGCAAAAACTGCTTCTACTGATTGAGAATGGTAAAGAGCACCGTGGACTCCGCCTCCATAAGGGGCACGGATGACCATTGGACAGCTCCAATCATTGTTTGAGCGGTATCTGATGCGAGCCGCTTCTGAAATGATTTGGTTTACTGCAGGCATGATGAAATCAGCAAACTGCATTTCAGCAATCGGACGCATTCCATACATGGCTGCTCCGATTCCTACACCTGCAATAGCAGATTCAGCAAGAGGTGTATCAATGACACGCTCTTCGCCGAATTGATCATAAAGACCATGAGTCGCTTTAAAAACGCCTCCCTTTTTACCTACGTCTTCACCTAATACGAATACTTTTTCATCGCGTTCCATTTCTTCACGGATCGCCATTGTAACGGCATCAATATAAGAAATTACTGGCATCGTTTTCTTCCCCCTTATTTCTCTTCTGCATAAACGTATTTTAATGCTGTTTCCGGATCTGCATAAGGAGCATTTTCAGCATAATCTGTTGCTTCGTTGACTTCTTTCATCACTCGGTCGTTGATTTCTTTTTCAATTTCGTCAGTCATGACGCCTGTCTCTTTCAAGTAAGCTCCAAATGTAATGATTGGATCGAGTGTTTTTGCTTTCGCCACTTCATCTGGTGAGCGGTATGAACGATCATCGTCATCAGAGGAGTGAGGAGTCAATCGGTAAGAAACCGTTTCAACTAATGTTGGACCTTCGCCTCTGCGGCCGCGGTCTGCAGCTTCTTTGACAGCTTTGTATACTTCAAGCGGGTCGTTTCCATCTACAGTCACACCAGGCATACCATAGCCGATGGCGCGGTCAGATACATTTTCACAAGCCAATTGCTTCTCGATTGGAACAGAGATGGCATATTTATTGTTTTCACACATAAAGATAACCGGAAGTTTATGTACACCAGCAAAGTTGGCACCTTCATGGAAATCTCCCTGGTTGGAAGAGCCTTCACCGAATGTAACGAAGGTTACGAGGTCTTTCTTTTCCATTTTCCCAGCCAATGCAATTCCCACAGCATGTGGAACTTGTGTTGTAACAGGGGATGAACCTGTGACAATGCGGTTTTTCTTCTGTCCGAAATGTCCTGGCATTTGACGTCCGCCGGAGTTTGGATCTTCAGCTTTTGCAAAGCCGGATAGCATCAATTCTTTTGCTGTCATGCCAAATCTGAGCACAACACCCATGTCGCGGTAATAAGGAAGTACGTAGTCTTTTTCACGATCAAGTGCAAATGCCGCTCCAATCTGTGCAGCCTCCTGGCCTTGGCATGAGATTACGAAAGGAATTTTTCCAGAACGGTTTAACAGCCACATGCGTTCATCAATACGGCGGGCCATCAGCATTGTTTCATACATTTCTAAAACATTTTCATCTGTCAAACCTAGAGCTTTATGACGATTTTCTGCCATTTAAAAGAACCTCCTAAAATATATTTAATAAAGGAGAAGATCAGGAGCTGAAGCAAACTAATTCAGTCCTAATAACCCTGATCTTTCCCTATTCAGTTATCAAATTCAAATGACCATTCACTTTTAAGAATGAATTGCTTTTCCATCTACTGCCAGTGCAGCTTCCCCGATTGCTTCGCTCAATGTCGGATGCGGATGGATTGTATTTGCTACCTCCCAAGGGGTTGCATCAAGAACACGTGCAAGACCAGCTTCAGAGATCATATCGGTTACGTGCGGTCCAATCATGTGAACTCCTAAGATATCATTTGTATCTTTATCGGCAACGATTTTGACGAATCCGTCAGATTCTCCAAATACAAGCGCTTTTCCAATTGCACGGAATGAGAACTTTCCTGTCTTGACATTGAAGCCTTTATCTTTTGCTTCCTGTTCAGTATATCCGACACTCCCTACCTCCGGATTGCTGTAAATACATTTCGATACCATTGTGTAATCCATTGGATGAGGATTTTCATTGGCAATATGCTCTACTGCAGTGATTCCTTCATGTGAAGCAACATGTGCCAGCTGAAGGCCGCCGATCACATCCCCGATCGCATAGATGTGGCTTTCTTTTGTTTGGAAATAGTTATTGACTTTAACGAAGCCTTTTTCAATGACGATATCCGTATTTTCAATCCCGATATTTTCTGTATTGGCTTGACGGCCGACAGAAACAAGGATCTTTTCAGCAGTAAAGGTTTTTTGATCGCCTTTAATTTCTGCACTGATGGATACTTCTCCCTCTCCCTTATTAAGGGTTTCAGGAAGGACTTTCGCTCCAGTGGTGATTTTAACACCTTTTTTCTTCATTAAGCGCTGCATTTCTTTAGAAATCTCGTGATCTTCTGTCGGGATGATTCTGTCAGCATATTCTACTACAGTTACCTCTACTCCGAAGTCAGTCAGCATGGATGCCCACTCGATTCCAATGACACCGCCGCCGACAATGATGATTGATTTTGGCAGCTGTTCCAATTGAAGAGCTTCATCTGAGGAAAGAACAAACTCTCCGTCAATATCAAGCCCCGGCAAGGAACGTGGACGTGATCCTGTTGCAACGATCACATTTTTCGGTATGAGCATTTCGTTTTCAGTTCCATCATTCATTTCAACAGAAATGGTGCCTGGCATAGGCGAGAAAATTGATGGCCCTAAAATGCGTCCAGTCCCTTCAAACACATCGATCTTTCCTTGTTTCATCAAATGCTGTACGCCTTTATGAAGCTGATCGATAATACTGTTCTTGCGTTCTTGGACACGAGGGAAATTTACAGAAACCTCCGGGATGACAACCCCGAATTCTTCCCCGCGTTTAGCTGTATGGAAAACTTCTGCACTTCTCAAAAGGGCTTTACTTGGAATGCACCCCTTATGCAGACATGTTCCACCCAGTTTGCTCTTTTCAACGACAGCCGTTTTCAAGCCAAGCTGAGAAGCACGGATTGCAGCTACGTAGCCGCCTGTTCCTCCGCCAAGGATGACCAAATCATATTCTTGAGCCATTTGTATTGCCTCCTATTTAAACAATTGTCTTATCTTTAACACTACCAGGATACATTTTCACTTCTTCTTCACCTTGAAGGACCCTCAATGCACCTTCTGCAAGTGCCTGGAGCTCATTTTCACCAGGATGGATGATAACGTCAGCAATCCAATTGATTTTGCGGGAGATCTCTGCCACAAAGTCTTTTCCATATGCTAATCCGCCTGTCAAAATGATGGCATCTACTTTTCCGTCCAGGACTGCACTTGCTGATCCGATTTCTTTTGCAATCTGATAGGCCATGGCATCATAGATGTGCTTTGCCTTTTGATCGCCATCAGCAATCATTTTCTCCACCTGCACCGCATCATTTGTGCCTAAGTATCCAACAAGTCCGCCTTGTCCTACAAGCTTTTTCATGATTTCATCACGATAATATTCACCTGAAAAGCAAAGGTCGATCAAGTCACCTGCAGGAACAGTCCCGGCACGCTCAGGGCTGAAGGGGCCGTCGCCTGTTAATCCATTATTGACATCTATGACTTTTCCATTCTTATGAACGCCTACTGTAATCCCGCCTCCCATATGGGTGACAATCAAATTAAGCTCTTCATAGCGCTTCCCTATTTGCTTAGCCACTCTTCTGGCAACGGCTTTTTGATTGAGCGCATGGAAGATGCTCTTTCTCTCAATCAAGGAGAATCCTGATATTCTTGCAAGCGGCTCCAATTCATCGACTACGACCGGATCAACGATAAACGATGGAATATTTAGGCCGGAAGCAATTTCAAAGGCAATGATCCCCCCGAGATTAGAAGCATGCTGGCCGGAAAAGCCGATGCGCAGATCTTCAAGCATGGCTTCGTTGACCGCATAAGTTCCCCCTTCAATTGGGCGGAGCAGGCCTCCCCTTCCGCATACGGCACTCAGTTTAGAGATGTTGATGCCTTCTTCGTCAAGTGTCTCTAAAATCATTTCTTTTCGGAATTCATATTGATCGATGATATTCTCAAAAGAATTTATTTTATCTGCATCATGACGAATGGTTTTCTCCAAAATATCCTTTTCATTATCGAAAACGCCGATTTTCGTTGAAGTCGATCCAGGGTTGATGACGAGTATTCGATATTCTTTCTCTTGCACGTTTGTAACCTCCAATTAAATGTGTGGGTTTCTTCATTAAATTAAACAGTTCATGAAAATTCACACTATTCATCCAAATGGGAGAAACGCCTCGCTTCATGGAAGCCAAGCGTTTCTAAACCATCTATTCAAATTCAGCAAGCGATAAAGAAAGTCCTTTACACGCGTTGGTTAAGAATATGTTTGCTGTTCAATAGGAATTGGCTGCGGGAATTTTTCATAGTTTGAATTCTTTCTTCAGCCATACGATCCGCAGCAACATAAGAAGGAATATTGTCACGTTTAGCAATTTCAAAAACTTTTTCTACATTATTGTAGATTTGTTCTACACGCTTCATTGCTCTTTCTGCATTGTATCCGTATAATTCATCGGCTACATTGATAACACCGCCGGCATTGATGACATAATCCGGAGTGTAGACGATGCCCATTTCGTGGATCGTATCGCCATGGCGAGTTTCTTTCAGCTGATTGTTAGCTGCACCAGCGATGACTTTAGCTTTGATTACAGGGATTGTATCATCGTTGATGACTGCACCAAGGGCACATGGAGCAAAGATATCACAATCAACACTGTAGATTTCATTTGGATCTACTGCCTTTGCACCGAATTCTTCCACTGCTCTTTGAACAGCTTCTTTATTGATATCAGTAACAATCAAGTTTGCGCCTTCTTCATGAAGATGACGGCAAAGGTTGAATGCTACGTTTCCAACACCTTGTACTGCAATTGTCTTGCCTTCAAGGGAATCTGTACCGAAAGCTTCTTTTGCTGCCGCTTTCATTCCGCGGTATACTCCGAATGCCGTTACAGGAGATGGGTTGCCGGAAGAACCGAATGCCGGTGAAATCCCTGTAACAAAGTTTGTTTCTTCATGGATTAAATCCATATCTGCCACAGTTGTACCTACATCTTCTGCTGTGATATAGCGTCCGTTCAATCCTTGGATAAAGCGTCCGAATGCACGGAACATCGCTTCATTTTTATCTTTGCGAGGGTCGCCGATGATAACTGTCTTTCCTCCGCCAAGATTCAATCCTGCTGCTGCATTTTTATAAGTCATTCCTTTTGCAAGGCGCAATGCATCTTCAATTGCTGCTTCCTCGGACTCGTATGTCCACATGCGAGTACCGCCCAATGCAGGTCCAAGCGTTGTGTCATGGATAGCGATGATTGCTTTTAATCCGGATTGTTCATCTTGGCAAAATACCAATTGCTCATAGTCATATGTTGTCATGTAGTCAAAAATTTTCATTATAATTTCCTCCTCAGATATTATCCTAATGAACAGATTGCCAGCGCTAATGAATTCAGCTTGCTTTCTGCACTGTCAGATCTTGAAGTTAATACGATTGGGGCTTTAGCACCTGCGATAACTGCACCAACTTTTGCATTGGCAAAATAAATCAGTGATTTATATAGGACATTTCCCGTTTCTATATTAGGCACGAGTAGAATGTCTGCTTGTCCAGCAGCATGACTGTGAATGCCTTTATGTTCTGCAGCCTCAATGGAAACTGCATTATCTAATGCCAATGGTCCGTCTACTATACAATTCTTGATTTGCCCGCGGGCATTCATCTGTGTAAGAGCGGCTGCATCCAATGTGGCTTCCATGACAGGATTGATTACCTCAACAGCTGCAAGTGGTGCAACCTTCGGCATATCCACTCCGATGGAAGAGGCAATGGAAACTGAATTTTGAATGATTTGAGCTTTTTGATTCAAGTCTGGTGCAATATTCATCGCTGCATCCGTCACAAAAATCAAGCGGTCATAGCCGGGGACTTCGAAAGCGGCTACATGCGAAAGCACATTGCCGGTCCTCAAGCCATACTCCTTATTCAAAACAGCTTTTAAGATGACAGCTGTTGGAACGTTTCCTTTCATCAGCACATCAGCTTCTCCATTATGTACGGATCTTACTGCAAGCTCACATGCTTTTGAAGCTGTTTCAGCTTGGATGATGGAAACCTGGGCATCCTCTGCCAGCTGTGGCGCAGTCTCTTTAATGACTGCTTTAATTTTGTCTTGATTGCCAAACAAAAGAAATTTGGCCATGTTTTTTTCTGCCGCAGCCGCAACAGCTTCGATTACTTCTTTGTCTTCGGCAGCTGCAACAGCTATTGCTGCTTTATTCATTTGGGTTGCTTTTTCAATGAGTGAGTGTAAATTCATATTGTCTGCCTCAACCCCTTCATTTATTCTTACATTATCCATTATGCAAGAACCGTGCCAAAATAAAAACATTGAAAACGCTTTATTTTATTTTATTTTTGTATGCAACTTTTTTCATAGTATGCAAATTATTGCATGTCATCAGTTGCAATCTTATATTTATCCAGCTTGTAATAAAGATTCCTGATAGAGACATCCAATTGTTTGGCTGCTGCTGTTTTATTCCCATTATTTTGCCGGAGTATATTTTCTATATGTTCCTTTTCAAATCGTTCAACTAATTCCGCAAGGCTTATCCCTTCCGGAGCCACCATTATCCCCGTTGATTTCTTCTCCTGAGCGTCAGTGCCTTGGTCTAATATTTCAAGATGCTCTGAACTGATTATCTTATCAGTGTAATTCATGAAAATAATGGCCCTTCCAAGAATATTCTCCAGCTCTCTAACATTCCCTGGCCATTCATATGCCATTAGTTTGTTCAATGCACCACTCGTCATACCTTCCACGTTTCTGCCATAATCCTGATTGATTTTGTAAATCAATCTTTCGCTCAAGCTTTGGATATCTTCTTTCCGTGTCCTGAGCGGTGGAATCTGGATCGGCATCCGGTTGAGCCGATAATATAGATCCTCCCGGAAAGTCCCATCCGCTATTGCTTTTTCCAAATTGACGTTGGTCGCGGCAATGATCCGTACATTAATCGGAATGGACTTTGTGCCACCAACCCTGACAATTTCATGCTCCTGCAGGACCCTTAATAGCTTCGCTTGGGTATTGACGCTCAGTTCACCGATTTCATCAAGAAAAATACTGCCGTTATTGGCCTCTTCAAAGAGTCCTCGCTTCCCTCCACGCTTCGCTCCTGAAAAGGCCCCTTCTTCATAGCCGAACAGTTCACTCTCGAGAAGCGACTCAGAAATGGCCGCGCAGTTCACTCTTATGAATTTGTTATACTTCCGGTCGCTGGCATTATGGATGGCGTGAGCAAACAGCTCTTTTCCCGTCCCCGATTCTCCCCTGAGCAGTATCGTCGCAGGCGTCTTCGCTCCAAGCTTGGCCTGTTCTATAGCCAGCATCATTTCTTCCGAGCTGCCAATTATATCTTCAAATGTATATTTTGCTTCCAATGTCCTGATAATCTGTCTTGCCCGATCCAATTCATTGGTCAATGACTGGATTTCAGAAACATCATGGATAACACCGACGCTTCCTTTTAATTTTCCATTCACGATTATTGGAGCAACGTTGACAATCACTTCTTTTTTCATTGGGCCAACGCGCATCTTCACGCCTCTGACTGCCCTTCTTGTCTGCAGGACTTTCAAATGCATACTTTCACCCTCTGAGATATCTGCAGTGGCCGGCTGTCCGATCACCCTCTCCTGCGTAAGTCCGGTAATGCGGGTATAGGCGGGATTGATCAATATACCCCGGCCGTCTTCATCCACAACAGATATCGCATCATCACTGGATTGAATGATGGCTTCAAGCATCGTCTGAATTTCTTTAAGATTTGTTATCTCTTCTGCCAGGTTCACCACTTCTGAAATATCCTTAAAGACAGAAATGGCGCCAAACAATTGCTGGTTTTCTCCGATTAGCGGGATCCTCGTGGTGATGATCTTCATCCCGTTATGCAGAACCAGCTCCTGATTCGTTTCAATCCTTCTTGTTTCAATAACCCGCGGAAGCTTACTGCCGGGAATGACGTCATGAATGTTCTTTCCAAGAGCAAAATTCCGGGAAGCACCTACCATACGTTCAGCACTGCGATTAAAAAGTATCACCTTGCCTGACGGATCAATGACGACCATGCCGTCATCTGCAGAATCAAAAATTAAATTATGAAAGTACGATTGATTCGTCAATTTAGAAATCAGTTCTTCTTTTTCATCTAAGAGCGTGGACATTAAAAATGCGACGCTTCCCGGTATCAATACTGCTTCAGGGTGCCTCGCCTCTCGAAGCTGTCTGAATACTTCATCGCTGCCGGTTACTTCAATTATGATATCCACCGACTCATCCAAATGGTTTTTCCAATCTTCGTCAACAGGTATTCCCTCTTCTATGGCAAAAGCAATACCCGGTGCTGATTGATTCGGGTCGATAACTGCAGTGACTTTCATGGCAGTGGATTCTCTCAAAAGCTTTAAAATAGCCAGCCCACCTTTTCCTCCACCAACCACAAGAACATTTTGCAAAATTTTTCCTCCATTCGCGAAAAAATGTGCAAATTCTTTCACACCTCTTTATTGTAGTGAATATTTAACTCCTTGACAAATTTGGATGATAAGATATGATTTTTTTGACAGCAGTTAAAGGAGTTTGGATATGATTCGTTTATTTGCTTTACTTATCATGGTCATTCCAGGTATTTTCGCGGCGCTTGGAATAAAACTTATGCGTGATATGACGTTCGGGATCCTGCAGCCGCCTTTTCCATATTTATGGGTCCAATTTCTGAGCGGATTGATTTTTTTCATCGGAGGATTAAGCTTCATTGCAGGGTTTATCTTTTATCGTGATCGAAAAAGAGGGAAAGTCCAGGAACGTTTTAAAAAAAACGAGCATAAAAAAAGACAGGCTGGCGATTGAAACCAACCTGTCTTTTTACTATTCATTCGTTTGTTTCCTTAATTCAAGAGCCTTTTTGGGGTAGTCAGTGATGATGGCAGAACAGCCGATATTAAACAGCCTGATCATGTCTTCTTTTTTGTTGACTGTATAGGGTCTGACAGCAATTCCGTTTTCCATGGATGACACAACGATTTCGTCCGGTGCAGCCCGTTGATTAGGGTGTATCGCCTTCCCCCTGATGGACTGCGCATAGATCCAAGGCATGAATAATCCCTCTGAGTAAAGCGGGGCTATTTCGATCTCAGGGGCAAGTTGAAAGCAATAAACAATGGAGTAGTGGTTGAACGAGGAGATGATGATCCGGTTCTCCAATCCAAACTCCCTCACGAGCGCAATCACTTTTTCCTCCAATTGCGGATATGGAAAGACTCCATTCTTCAATTCTACATTGCATAAGAGTTCATTGGTTTTTAGCCATTCGCAAACTTCACGGAACGATGGTATTCTCGGCTTTTTAAAAAATGTATTGAATTTATAGCTGGCATCCAATTTCTTTAGTTCCTCAAGTGTAAAATCCTTTACAAACCCTTTTCCATTCGTCGTTCTATCTAGTGTTTCGTCATGAATAACAACTACCTCTCCATCCTTGGAAAGCTGGACATCGAGTTCAATCCCATCCGCACCTGCTTTTTCAGCTTCTTTGAAAGATGACATTGTATTTTCAGGGTGTGTACCCGCAGAACCCCTATGAGCAAAAATTTGTGTAAAAGCCATTTTTTCACCATCCCAACATGATTGTCGATTTTATTATAGGTGACCCATCACCCTACTTATAATAGTATAATGGCACTTTTGTTTAAATATTAGCTGAAATCGTGTAAAAAAGCTTACAGAGAGATTCCCCTGTAAGCTTTTTTATCGTTTATTGATTCTCACTCTTTCAAGAAGCTTTATGTTCCAGCCTTAACTTATCTGCCACCATCGCGATGAACTCAGAATTCGTCGGCTTGGCTTTCGACATAGATACTGTGTATCCAAACAGGGATGAAATCGATTCAATGTTCCCCCTGCTCCACGCAACCTCTATGGCATGGCGGATTGCTCGTTCCACACGGCTTGCAGTGGTATTATATTTTTTTGCGATATCTGGATATAAAACTTTAGTGATCGATCCCAGAAGCTCTATATCGTTATAAACCATTGAGATTGCTTCTCTCAAATAAAGATATCCTTTAATATGAGCAGGCACACCAATTTCGTGGATGATGCTGGTAATGCTTGCGTCGAGATTTCTCGGCTTTTGTTCGGCTGATCTAATGGAGGAAGATTTTTTAATGAATGAATTTGTTTTCCCGCTCACTTGTCGAATGTGGCTTGCAAGGTTTTCCATATCGAACGGTTTCAGGATGAAGTAAGATGCGCCTAATTCGACTGCTTTCTTTGTCACATCCTCCTGGCCAAAAGCAGTAAGCATGATTACGTTTGGCATAGTGGATCGAGGATTTTCCCTAAGCTTCTCTAAAACAGCCAATCCGTCAAGATGAGGCATGATAATATCAAGGACTAAAACATCCGGTTCAGCTTCTTCAAGCATCTGAAGGCATTCCTGTCCATTATGCGCCACACCAAGAACTTCCATATCATCCATGGACTCGATATAATCATTCAAGAGTCCAACTAATTCACGGTTATCATCCACAATACATACTTTAATTTTCTTCACTAAAGGTTTCCTCCTCAATTAAATAAATCCATTTTTTATTTATCTAAATATTATTGTAATTGACAAATTCGACAATGCAACTAAAATTCCTTTTCTTTTTTGAAAAAATGTTAAAAAATATATATTTTCTTTTAAATCCTCTTGTTTTCTCTTGTTTTCGACTACATTCGATAAAACCGGTTATCGATTTGTCGAATTTTATTTATCTATATGATAGCAAAAACATATTGATTTGCAAGTGTATTCTATGTTATTTTTTATTTTTATCTATTTTTATGGAAGCATATCCATTAACAAAAGCACCGATTTTTAATCGGTGCTTTTGTTCAGCCTGCCTTATTTTCATTTTCATTATCACCGTAAATATCAATCCCAGCTTCATGAAGCATCCATTCAATATGGACACCGTATCCCGAAGTGGGATCATTCACAAATACGTGTGTAACCGCTCCAATTAGTTTTCCATTCTGAATGATCGGGCTTCCGCTCATCCCCTGAACGATCCCACCTGTTTTTGCAAGCAGTTTAGGATCTGTCACTTTAATGACCATCCCTTTTGTTGCAGGGAATTTTTGTGGGATTGTACTCACGATTTCAATGTCATATTCTTCGATTTGATCTCCATCCACTACTGTCAGTATTTTTGCCGGTCCTTCTTTGACTTGATTTGATAATGCAATAGGCATCGGTTTATCAAGCAAACCGTTATCCAAGCCGTGATGCAGCTTTCCAAAAATACCAAATGGACTGTTGCGGTTGATGTCGCCGATTATTTCACGGTCAGGAGAAAAACGGGCCAGCTTTTCCCCCGGATTCCCATTGCTCCCTTTTTCAATCGATGTCACTGTAGATTTCAAGATCTGTCCGTCTTCCACTACAATTGGTTTTTTCGTATCCATATCTGAAATGACATGTCCCAAGGCTCCATATTTCTTGGTCTTGGGATCATAGAATGTCATGGTGCCGATCCCTGCAGCTGAATCCCTGATGTACAATCCAAGCTTGTATTCATCCTCTGACGAATCCTTCATGGGCATCAAGTTCGTTTTTATGATTTTATGATCCCTTTGTACAATGACTTTAAGCTCTTGTCCGCTTTCACCGGCCTTTTGAACAAAAGGTGCCACATCTGCCATGTTTTCAATTTTTTTACCGTTTATCTCAGTAATGATGTCACCAACCTGGATTCCTGCTTTTTCCCCTGGTGATACTTTCCCTTTGTCGGTTGATACAAGATGATGACCTACTACGAGGACCCCAAGGGTATTAAGTTTTACCCCGATGGATTGGCCGCCTGGAATGACCTTGTAATCCTTTAGTACATTCACATTGACCTTTTTAATCGGAAAACCGGCAAATTCCAATAAAACGTCATCTTTGCCTGGTGATTTTGCATCAATTTTAATTGTATGTTGATTTTCTTCAGAAGCAGATGCCGATCCACTCATCGCTGCTGCAGAAATAGCATTCGAAGTTGAAAAAGATTGTGACTGACCTTCAAATAAAGTGATTGTTCCTGGAATTTCCAGATATTGTTGGAAAGGTTTGTAGAATAATACGGAAATAAGTGAAACAAGGAGAATTCCACCAATTAATTTTCTAAGATGTTCCCATTTCAAACTTTTCACTCTCCTCGCTTCTAATCCACACACTTATGATTGGCTACAATCTTAATTTAGCCTTGAAGCGAGTCAAATATAACAAGCAGGTAAAGAAAAAAAGCTACCCATTTTGGATAGCTTTTCAAGTTTGTTTCATGGAATGTGCCAATTCTAATAGTTCTTGAGCATGTTTTTTTGTAAGGTCTGTGATCTCTACACCGGAAATCATCCGACCGATTTCCTTGATCTTAGTGTCATTATCAAGCGGTGTGACAGAGGTTGTTGTCCGTCCGCTTGCAATGTTTTTTTGGATAAGAAGATGAGTATCCGCCATTGCAGCGACCTGCGGGAGATGGGAAATGCATAAGACCTGTGAATGTGAAGCAACCTGGTGAATTTTTTCAGCTATTGCCTGAGCGACCCTGCCGCTTACACCTGTGTCCACTTCATCAAATATAATCGACGTGACGCCTTGATGCTGCGAGAAAATGGTTTTAAGCGCAAGCATCATCCTCGAGAGCTCTCCACCTGAAGCAACTTTCGCAATTGGTTTTAGCGGTTCTCCGGGGTTTGTTGATATGAAGAACTCAACCGCATCCATTCCATCTTTCTTAAATCCGTTCGCAGCTTCATCAAATTGAACCTGGAAGACGGTTTTTTCCATGTAAAGATGCTTTAATTCTTTATGGATGCTGTCAGTCAGCTTTTTCGCCCATTTTTTTCTCAAGGCACTTAATTCATCTGCTTCAATGGATAGATCTTTTTCCAAAGAAGAAAGCTCTTTTTGCAGGTTATGCAAATGGTTATCGCGATTGGTTATCGCATCAATTTCTTCTTCGATCTTTGCACTGTATTCTGCAATCTCTTCTATTGAAGACCCGTACTTCCGTTTCAGACCGTTGATTTCATTTAGCCTTGCTTCAATTTCATTTAAACGTTCAGGATTGAATTCAAGCATATCCAAATGATTTCGTATTGTCATCGTTGCGTCTTCGAGTGCATAGAAGCTATTGGAAACCGCTTCTAAAGCTCCATTGAGCTCACTATCCAATTCAGCTGCAGTTTCAAGATGACCCATCACCAAACTGACCCAATCCAACGACTTTTGCTCCCCTTGGAGAGCGGAATAGGCTGATTGCATCGATTCAGCCAATCTTTCGAAATTTCCCAATTTCTTTTTTTCCTCGCTTAGTTCCAAGTCTTCGCCGATTTTCAAATTGGCTTTTTGGATCTCATTAAACTGAAATTGGATAAGGTCAAGCCTATGAGCCATCTGTTGTTCATTTTCACTCAATTGCGTTATGCGCTTCTTTGTCTGGTCATAACGTGAAAAAACCTCTTTATAATTTTTCAGCGCTCTTGCAATTTCTTTTTCTCCGAATTGATCCAACAGCCTGATATGGGAAGATTCATCCATCAGCTCTTGATGTTCATGCTGACCGTGAATATCTACAAGCGAAGATCCGATTTCACGAAGAATCCCAATCGTGACAAGTTTTCCGTTCACTCGGCACACACTTTTCCCATTACTGGAAATATCCCGCTGAAGGACAACCATACCTTCCTCTATTTCAATGCCTAATTCAGCTGTTTTAACATAACAGGGATGTTTTTGATCCTCTAAGATAAACAATCCTTCGAGCTCAGCTTTCTTTTCGCCATGCCGAACAAACTCCGAGGAACCCCTTCCTCCGGCAAGCAAGTATAGAGCATCAATAATGATGGACTTTCCTGCACCTGTTTCTCCTGTGAGAACCGTAAGTCCCTTTTCAAGTGAAACCGTCAATTCATCTATAATTGCGAAGTTTTTTATTGATAATTCTTGCAGCAAGTATCATTCACCTCATTCAAAGCATGTCAATAAGCCTTTTGGAGATTATTTCTGTATCATTTTCCGTCCTGCAGATAATTAAACATGTGTCATCACCACAAATGGTTCCGAGGATCTCGTCCCAATCCAAATTATCCAGCAACGCACCGATTGCGTTGGCATTTCCCGGCAATGTTTTCATAACAAGCAAATGACCTGCGGTATCGCATCTGATAAAAGCATCGGTCAATGATCGTTTAAGCTTTTGGAGCGGATTGAATCTTTGGTCTGCAGGAAGGCTGTACTTATAGCGGCCATCCATTAAAGGGACCTTAACCAAGTGAAGTTCTTTAATATCCCTTGAAACGGTTGCCTGCGTTACGTTGAATCCGGCACTCTTTAATTCATCGACTAATTCATCCTGCGTTTCAATATCGTTCTGTGCAATAATCTCTCTTATTTTAATATGCCGCTGTCCTTTATTCATCATATATGATTGCAACCCCTAACCAATCTGTATAAATATTCTACTATATACGAACATGTTAGCTTATTTTTTCTTCCTTGTACATGATTCTTTCCCAATAATGTGTAAAAGAAAAGCCTGTACCTAAGTACAAGCTATTTTTCTTTGGACTTCAGCTGTTGGTGAGCTTCCAAGACCACTTCTTTTATTTTTTGATCCATATCCTCGATGGCATCGGAGTCATCCCCGCCCCAATTGATATGGGCTAAAAATTCAATATTGCCATCTCCGCCGGTTATCGGTGAGAAGGAAAGGTTTTTTAGGATGTATCCTTCTTCTGATGCAAAAGAAAGGACCTTTTTCAATACTTCTTCATGCACTTTCGGATCCCTGACTATGCCTTTTTTGCCCACTTGTTCCCTGCCGGCTTCAAACTGGGGTTTGATTAACGCCACGACGTCGCTGTCCTGCACAAGCAATGTCTTCAAAACTGGCAGGATCAACTTTAAGGAAATAAAGGATACATCAATCGAGGAAAACTCAGGAAGGCCTTCCTGCAAATCTTCAGGCGTTACATACCGAAAATTCGTCCTTTCCATAACGACGACTCTTTCATCCTGCCTTAATTTCCATGCAAGCTGATTATAGCCGACATCCAATGCATAGGACAGCTTAGCGCCATTTTGAAGTGCACAATCAGTAAATCCTCCCGTGGATGAACCGATGTCAATCATAATCTTTCCTTGTACATCCACGTTGAACTCTTTCAATGCTTTTTCAAGCTTCAGACCGCCGCGGCTGACATAAGGGAGGATATTCCCCTTAACAGTAAGGGGGATATCTTCGCTCACTTTTTCTCCTGGCTTGTCCAGCCTCATTTCTTTGGAATAGACAATCCCGGCCATTACTGCCCTTTTTGCCTTTTCCCTCGTTTCAGCTAAACCTCTTTCAACTAAAAGTATATCTACACGCTGTTTTTTTGCTTTCATGTTCAAGCCCTTTTTTGTTTTTTTGGTGTTAATGCCTGTATCTTGGATACTGCCTGTTCTTTAGTAAGCCCGATTTCTTCGAGTAATTTATCGACACTTCCATGTTCAACAAAATAATCTGGAATCCCCATTCGATCGATGACAGTACGATGGAAGCCATGATTATGGGCAAATTCCAATACAGCACTTCCGAACCCGCCTTGGAGCACCGCTTCTTCAATAGTCAGGATTGGCATATCCGCCGACATGATATCGGTAAGCATCTTTTCATCCATCGGCTTAATGAATCTCGCATTTACTACTTTGACTGAAATGCCCATTTGAGAAAGTTCGTCTGCCGCTTCCATTGCCATTGGAATTGTCGTTCCAAATGTTAGGATGGCTGCATCTTCTCCGTCCCTTAATACTTCCCAGGAACCGATCGGAAGCGTTTTAAGCTCTTCGTCCATTGGAATCCCGTAGCCATTGCCTCTAGGGAATCTCATCGCAATCGGACCTGCATCATAATCAATAGCTGTCTTGACCATATGCTGTCCTTCATTTTCGTCTTTTGGCATCATCAAGACCATGTTTGGCAAGTGTCTTAAAAATGCGATATCAAAGACGCCTTGATGCGTTTCACCATCTGCGCCAACAAGTCCTGCCCTGTCGATTCCAATGAATACATTTAGATTCTGACGGCAAATGTCGTGCACGACCTGATCATATGCCCTCTGAAGGAAGGTAGAATAAATGGCTAAAAATGGCTTCATCCCTTGAATGGCTAATCCTGCTGAAACTGTCGCAGCATGCTGCTCGGCAATTCCGACATCAAACATTCGATCAGGGAATTCACTTGCAAACCCTTCAAGCTTTGAACCAACAGGCATCGCTGGGGTGACGGCAACAATCCGTTCATCCTCCCTTGCGAGCTTCCTGACCGTTTCACTTACAAGCTTGCTCCATGCAGGTGGTGCACTGACCGGTTTGATTAGATCACCAGTTTCAATTTTATATGGTCCGGTTCCATGCCAAGTCCCGATTATGTCAGACTCTGCAGGGTGGAATCCTTTTCCTTTTTTTGTAATCACATGGAGAAGGACCGGCCCCTTTGTCTTTTTCGCGTATTGAATGTTTTCGAATAGATCCTCAAAGTCATGACCATCGACTGGACCCAGATAGGTGAATCCAAGATCCTCAAAAAACATGCCGGATACAAGGAAGTATTTCATGCTGTCTTTAATTCTTTCAGCAGTCGAGGCAAGCTTACCTCCTACAGCCGGTATCTTCTTTAATAAATATTCAAGTTCGTCTTTTGCCCATCTGTATTTTCCTGCAGTCCGCAGTTTGCCCAAAACTTTGTGAAGGGCACCAACATTTGGGGCTATGGACATTTCATTGTCGTTAAGAACAACGATCATGTCCTTGTTTTCATCACCGATATGGTTAAGCGCCTCCAAAGCCATCCCGCCTGTAAGGGCACCATCTCCTATGATTGGGAGAATGAATGATTTCTCTTTTTTCAAGTCCCTTGCAATGGCCATCCCCATTGCTGCAGAAAGCGATGTTGAGCTGTGTCCGGTTTCCCATACATCATGTTCGCTTTCGATTCTCTTTGGAAATCCGCATAACCCCTTATATTGGCGAAGTGTATCGAATTCCCCCGCACGTCCAGTTAAAATCTTATGCACATAAGACTGATGTCCTACATCCCAGATCAGTTTATCCTGCGGGCTGTCGAAGCACTTATGAAGTGCAAGCGTCAGTTCAACCACCCCAAGATTAGGTCCGATATGACCGCCAGTCTTAGAAAGCTTCTCGATCAGGAACTGTCTTATTTCTCCACTGAGCTGCTCTAGTTCCTCTTTGTTCATTTTTTTGAGAAAACTGGGGTCTTTTATCGATAATAGATCCATCACGGATCACTCACTTTCATCAATTAATATTTATGCCGCTAACACACAATGTGATAACGGCACCTTTTTCATTGTTATTGAGTTAAAAAATTTAAAATGCGCCATTATATCAATGACCGTATTATACCATATCTATAATCATACACTCAAACTGTTGTATATCAATGATCCCTCTCTGCAACAAGATCGGTGATGCCAATTAAGAATTCCGCATTGTGCCCTGCGGCTTTCAAGGCATCCTTTGCCAAGGATACATGTTCAGCAAGTTTTGCTTTTGCCCCATCCAATGAGAGAATGGAAGGATAAGTGCTTTTTTGATTGTCGGCATCACTGCCTACAGGCTTTCCGATCTTTGATTCATCTCCTTCAATATCTAAGATGTCATCTTGTATCTGAAAAGCAAGGCCTAGATTCACAGCAAATCTTTCGTATTGCTGCAGTTCCTCTTCATTGGCTCCAGCGATGATTGCACCTGCAAGAACACTGAATACAAGGAGTTTCCCTGTTTTGTGAAGATGGATATACTCCAATTGCTCGAGGCCAAGGGATTTATTTTCTCCTTCAATATCCGCTGCTTGGCCGCCGACCATCCCTTCAGGACCTGCACATTTTGCAAGCAGGGAGATCAGTTTCATACGTGTTTGAGGTGATATGCTTTCGTCTTCTGCAATCAGCTGAAAACTGTAAGTCAGCAGGCCGTCCCCTGCAAGAATGGCAAATGCTTCGCCAAAAACTTTGTGATTGGTAGGTTTCCCTCTCCTGAGATCGTCGTCGTCCATACTTGGAAGATCATCATGAATCAGGGAATATGTATGGATCATTTCAAGGGCACACGCAGCAGACAGGCCCATTTTCTTTTCTTTATTGAATGCTTTTAAAGTAGCCATTAATAATACAGGGCGCAGCCTTTTACCTCCAGCTTGAAGGGAATAAAGCATTGCCTCCTTCAGGCGTTCTGGTGTATTTAATTTTTGGACTGCATTTTCTAATTCCACTTCAATCACTTTGATGCATTTTTTCATAAATTCATTCAAGACAGGTGACAAGATTTAATCCTCCTCTTGGAGCGAAAAATCTTTTTCGCCATCTTCAGTCAAGACTTTGGTCAATTGATTTTCCACACTTTTTAATTTATCGTGGCAAAGTTTAGAGAGTTCCATCCCTTTTTGATAGATAGTAATTGCTTCTTCGAGTTCAACTTCCCCATCCTCAAGCTTTTGTACGATGGCTTCGAGCTGCTCCATCGCCTGTTCAAAGGTCAATTTATCATCGTTCATTGTAAGAGTCCTCCTTTATTTCATCCACAGTGCATTGCAGCTGTCCATCTTTTAAATGGACCTTAAGGTTTTGGCCTGCTTTAAGCTGTCCGATCGACTTCACAACTTGCCTATCTTCAGTATAAGCGACACTATAGCCCCTATCCATTATTTTCAATGGATTAAGTGCTTCAAGCGCAGTAAGGCTTTTGGCGAATGTTTGGTTTTTTTTCTCCAAAATCCCGGCCATATTCCGCTGCAGCCATTTATCCAGCCCTTTATGTCTTTCTACTGATTGCTCCAATTTCCTTTGCGGATGATTCCGTTCCATCCTCATCGTTAAGTGATTCACTTTATCCTCAAAAGCTTGGAAGTAAATGGATTTTTCTCTTTGGAGCCTTTCTGTCAGCCTGTCCAATTGGACCATTTTTTGCTCATATAGCTTAATTGGATTTCTAAAAACATAGCTTTGTTGAAGTCTTTGAAGAGCTTTTCTATGAGACTCAACCCTCGTTCTCATACTTCTAATCAGCCTCATCTGCTGATTCATCACTCTATCAAGAATCTCTTCTATGTGCGGCACTGCCAATTCGGCTGCCCCGGTTGGAGTCGGAGCCCTTAAATCTGCCACAAAATCCGCTATGGTAAAATCCGTTTCATGGCCTACTGCAGAAATTACGGGAATGGAGGAATGATAGATTGCACGTGCAACCACTTCTTCATTAAAGGACCACAACTCTTCAATCGATCCCCCTCCACGTCCAACGATCAGGACATCGATTCCTCCTATTTCATTCGCTTTTGCAATGGCATCCACAATTGAGGCAGCTGCTTTTTCCCCTTGCACCAGTGCAGGGATAATGAGTGTTTTACCAATCGGATACCTTCTTCTGACAGTCGTGATAATGTCTCTTACAGCCGCACCGGTTGGCGAAGTGATGACTCCGATTGTACGGGGATAGGAAGGGATTTGTCTTTTTCGGGACTGTAGAAATAGTCCTTCTTTTTCAAGCTTCTCCTTTAACTGTTCGTAGGCTAAATAAAGAGCACCAATACCGTCGGGCTCCATGGATTTTACATAAATCTGGTACTGTCCGCTTGATTCAAAGACTGAAATGTCACCACGAACCAATACATTCATTCCATTTTCAGGCTGGAATTTTATCGAGGCCGCTGAAGATGAAAACATAACGGACATAATACGGGCTTTATCATCTTTCAATGTAAAATACATATGTCCGCTGGAATGTCTTTTGAAATTCGAAATTTCCCCTTTTACAAATACATCTTTCAGATAAGGGTCCATTTCAAACTTTTTCTTTATGTATTTTGTTAGCGCTTTTACAGAAAGATAGCGGTTTTCTGACATTACTCCCACCTCTTTACAACAAATTTAAAGAAATGCGCAAGCGCCCTGATCGGGGCTGGGCGCTGGAGCTGGACAAGAAAAGCTGCCGGAAACGATAAAGGCAGCTTTTAAAATAGTTTTAGTGAATTTTTTCAATGCTGTTAGACAGCAGGGCATTCTGTTACTTATTCAAGGAATCTTTTACTTTTGAAAGGACTCCATTGATAAATTTGCTTGATTGATCATCCCCGAACACTTTGGCGATTTCTATCGCTTCATTGATGGCAACATTAGGCGGCATATCCTCAACGAAACACATTTCATAAACACAAACTCTCATGATATTTCGGTCTACTTTTGCCAGGCGTTCAAGCTTCCATTTTTGCAGGTTAGACTGAATTCTATCATCAATTTCATTTTTATGTTCCATAGTTCCGCTTACAAGCTGCTGCAGGTATTCATCGTTCGACTTGCCTTCAAGCACATGTTCAATTGCATCTGAGGCAGAGATATCATTCATGTCCATTTGGAAAAGGGCTTGAAGCGCTTTTTCACGGGCAGTACGTCTTTTCATTTATTTATTGCTCCTTTTAAAATCAATTTCAATCTTTCAATTCGTCATAAGAAGATAATAGCATAAATGAAGGAATGAAAGCACGAGTATTGTAATAGAGGAATAATTCTTAATACTTATAAGAAAAGCGGAAGCGCCCAGTTTAGCCCCGACCAGCATAAGACGGAACTCGAAGGAAATCCTGATTTCCGTAGAGGTACGGCTTAAGACTCGAGGGGCTGGGCGCTGCAGCTGGACAGTTTTCAAATGAAAAGAGGAGCCCCTTTAAGGAGCCCCCCATATCAATCATTATTCTTCGGTTTCATAATCCGCTTCAATCTTTTGGTTTTCGAATTGGATGCCCACTACATGGACATTTACTTCATCTGCATCAAGTGCAGTCATATTCAATAAGGCTTGGCGGATATTATCCTGGATTTTCTGTGCCACTGAAGGGATGGAAACTCCAAAGTTCATCAGGCAGTATACATCGACTTTAATGCCTTCTTCTGTCAGCTCTACCTTGACGCCTTTTCCGTGGTTCTTCTTTCCGAGTCTTTCGACTACACCAGTCGCGAAGTTTCCTCTCATTTGGGCAACACCTTCAACTTCGGAAGCTGCGATTCCTGCAATGACTTCAATGACTTCTGGTGCAATTTCCACCTTGCCAAGGCCGTCGTTGCCCTGATCCATTTCAAGAACATTATAGTTTTGGTCTTCAGCCATAAATGACACCCCCATATAATTATGAATTCATAACATCATATTTTTCAAGGAATTTCGTGTTGAAATCCCCGCCAACGAATGTTTCATGTTCCAGTAGTTTAATGTGAAACGGAATCGTTGTATGGACGCCTTCGACAACAAACTCACTCAATGCACGCTTCATTCTTTGGATGGCTTCTTCCCTCGTTGCCCCATAAGAAATGACTTTCGCAATCATTGAATCGTAGTAAGGTGGAATTGAATAGCCTGGATATGCCGCTGAATCCACTCGTACACCAAGTCCGCCGGGAGGCAGGTACATTTCAATTTTACCCGCTGAAGGCATAAAGTTCTTTTCCGGATTTTCTGCATTGATCCTGCATTCTATTGCCCACCCGTTGAACGTCACTTCATCCTGTTTCAAAGAAAGTTTTTCTCCTGATGCGACTTTGATTTGTTCTTTGATCAAATCAACCCCTGTAACCATTTCCGTTACTGGATGCTCTACTTGGATGCGGGTATTCATCTCCATGAAATAAAATTTACGGTTAACATGGTCGAAGATGAATTCCACTGTACCAGCACCTGAATAATCGACTGCCTGCGCCGCCTTTACAGCTGCTTCCCCCATTGCTGCCCTTGTTTCCCCATCCAATGCAGGTGAAGGAGTCTCTTCAAGAAGCTTTTGTAGCCTTCTCTGAATAGAGCAGTCCCTTTCTCCCAAGTGGATAACATTTCCATGGTTGTCAGCAAGCACTTGAATTTCAACATGACGGAAATCTTCAATGTACTTTTCAAT
Source organism: Falsibacillus pallidus (assembly GCF_003350505.1). Lineage (NCBI taxonomy): Bacteria > Bacillati > Bacillota > Bacilli > Caryophanales > Bacillaceae > Falsibacillus > Falsibacillus pallidus. The sequence goes on along the minus strand of NZ_QQAY01000009.1, from coordinate 29,899 downwards.
ATATACCCCAGGATTGCCAAAAGCAGTCATGGCTTCTTGCTGAGTGATATTGATCCCTTTAATGAGCTCCTGCTCTGTTTTTGCAACGCGGATGCCTTTCCCTCCGCCTCCAGCAGTCGCCTTGATGATAACAGGATAGCCCATATCATTGGCAAGGGCTAATGCATCATCAATATCTTTAACGATTCCTCTTGAGCCTGGTACGATTGGAACGCCTGCTTCTCGCATCGTTTCCCTCGCAACATCTTTTGTTCCCATTTTTGAAATGGCTTCCGGGCTCGGACCGATGAAAATGATATTGCAGTCTCTGCAAAGCTCCGCAAAATCTGAGTTCTCAGAAAGGAATCCGTAGCCGGGATGAATGGCGTCACAGCCAGTCAATTTAGCTACACTGATGATATTTGTAAAGTTTAAATAACTATCTTTGGATGCTTTTGGACCTATGCAATAGGCTTCATCAGCAATTTGTACATGAAGGGCTTCTTTATCAGCTTCGGAATATACTGCGACTGATTCAATGCCCATTTCACGGCAGGCCCTGATGACGCGGACCGCTATTTCTCCTCTATTTGCAATCAATACCTTTTTAATCATGAATATCGCTCCTTATTCAGGCTTTACCAAGAATAATGGCTGTCCGTATTCTACTAGTTGTCCATCTTTTACAAGGATTTCAACGATTTCGCCGTTTACTTCTGCTTCGATTTCATTGAAAAGCTTCATTGCTTCAACGATGCAGACGACAGAATCAGAACTTACTTTAGAACCCGGTTTTACATAAACATCAGCATCCGGGGATGGGGATGCATAGAAAGTTCCTACCATCGGTGAAGTGATTTTATGTAAGTTTTGATCTTCTTTTGGCTGCTCTGCTGCGGCAGGCTGTACTGCTTCAGCTGCTGGTGCCTGTGCTTGTACTGGAGGCGCTGCCGGAGCTGGTGCGGCAGGAGCCGGAGCTGGTGTTGGAACTGCTGCAGCTTGTACTGGTGCAGCTGCACCTTCAACCTTTTTCTTCATTTCAATTTTTGAACCTTCATATTCATAAACAAATTCATTAATGCTGGATTGATCGACTAATTTAATAAGCTCACGAATTTCTTGAACTTTTAACATGACATACATCTCCTAACATAAATTATGACTAGCTACTAATATCATACGATAATTTCTACCGTAAATTCAATAAAAGATTGGTAAGACCACTCAACGGTAAAAATCGGCCCAATTGAATTTTACCGAAAAAAGAGGATATTTGTCTAATGAAAGCGAATTCAATTCAATATATAGGAGAAAAGTATTAGGGAGAGAATAACAGTGAAATCGTTGGAATCATTAAAACATGAAGATTTAATCCGCAAGAACTCTTTAGTTGTCAAAGCTGCTTTTGTTTCTGTCCTTCTTGCAGCGGCTGTAGATTTAGCCATGAAAAAGGACCTGGCTGTGATATTGTCCATCGTCATTGCAGGGGGAGCAGGCGTAGGAATCATTGCATTGCTGCATTTTTTGGGGAAATGGACAAAAGGAATCCCGTACATTGCCACAATAATCGTTGCTTCTGTGATGTTTGTAATCATGCAGAACAGTATTTCCCCCACTGCCTACTTCCTCGTCTATTTTGTTTTAGCTACTTCAGCCATATACATGAAAAGAAACATACTGCTTTTAAGCATCCTTTTTGGTTTTGGGATTAATATCATTTTTACTATTCTGCACCATTCGGAACTGCCCTATGAATCTAAAAATTATGTCACTATTTTTCTTTTGTTTGGACTTGTTTCTATTTTGCTGCTGTTTCAATTAAGCATATCAAAGAAAATGGAAGCCAACCTATTGGAACTCCAGAATCAGACTCTGGATCTTTTAGGAAAAGAAGAAAAAAACCAAAAAGCGATCTTTGAAAATACCTCCGTCCTTTTAAGGATGCTTAAGCAAGTTAAGGAAGAAAGCGACTCTGCTGTTTCTTCCGCTCAAGCGATGAATCAGGATATTTTGGGGATTGCCACCGGTGTTCAGGCACAAAACAATAATATACATGAAATATCAAAAGAACTCTCCCTATCCAATCAGAGGGTACAAAAAATGGTCCAGCAGGCAGTGGAATTAAATGATAAGGCAAATGAGGCAGGTTCAGTCAGTTTAAAAGGGTCAACATACATGGACAACCTTCAGAAGGAGCTCGTTAATTTTTCTGAAGTCGTTGCACTGCTGAGCCAAAAAATCAATGGCCTTACAAAACTGAATGAAGAAGCAAGCGTCCATTCATTGACGATACAGGATATTGCAAAACAGACAAATCTGCTGGCTCTGAATGCGTCAATTGAAGCAGCAAGGGCTGGAGAAAGCGGAAAAGGTTTTGCAGTAGTTGCTGAAGAGGTGCGTAAATTAGCGGACATCACCAATATCACTGCCAATCACATCTCATCAAATTTATTGAAGGTGCGGGATGAAACAACGGAAGTCTTAAAGGATGTAGATACAGCAGTGGACAGATTAGGTATACAGAAAGAGCTCGCGATCGAAACTCAATCGATGTTCTCAATCATTAAGGGGACATTCGAAGAATTACAATTGGGTTTCAACCATTATAAAGGCTTCGCGATGGAAGTTGCCCAGTCTTCAGTAACCATCGAAAGCAGGATCAATGAATTCAGCAGCCTGATGGATCAAGCCAGTGCGATCTTGCAGGAATTGACTTCAGCAATGAACAGCCAGACTTCCCAATTCATTGGATTGAATCAGCTAGTAGCTGACTCAACGAAAGCTACAGATAATTTGATTGGATTATGTTAATCATTGAAACAAAAAACGAAAGCGCCAATTCCGGCGCTTTCGTTTTTTGTTATTCCGGTTGGAACTCCACAGCTATTTTTTCCATATCGCCAAGTTCATCTCCGACTTTTTGGATGATTTGGTTGGCTGCTTTTGCTGACTTTTCGTTTGCTTTTACTGTAATCAGCACTTTTTCTCCATCAGCACGCACTAATGCATCTTTATAGCCCATGGACTGGATTACGCTTTCCAATACTTTTTCTTTAGTTTCAAGTTCAGTCAGCTGCTGCATTTGCTCGTAGGCTTTGCTCTTTTCTTCTGCACTTAGATCAGGTGATGCCACCATTTCAGTCAACTGTTGGCGAAGTTCGCTGCGCATGTCTTGTTCTTCAAGTCTAAGAGTTTCAAATACTTCATCCCCAGCTTGTTCTGTTACTACGTCAACACCCTTTTGATCCGCAGATGCTTTTTCATCACCTTTTTTGCCTTGCTGCACTGCCGCCAAGTCTGACGTTTTCGGCGCTGGAGAAGTCACATAATAAACTGAAAGCACCACAACCAGACTTAACATTGTCAATAACCAAACCGTTTGTTTTTTAAGTAGCATTTATAAATCCCCCTTTTATTTTTTCGGCATGACAGCAACTCTGTGGCTTGGTACATCCAAGACGCGGGTCACTGCTTCAATGATCCATTTTTTCACTTGAATATTTTCTGCCCCCTTCGCTACGATGAGAACACCCTTGATTTCAGGCTTTCTTGTCTCTCTCACGATTGGGACTTCTTTTTCACCATTGCGGATAATGACCAACTGCTCATCTTTCGTTTGATTTTCTATTTTCCGCTGACCGCCGTCACGATCGGATTCACTTGTGATTTGGTTCTGGTCATTAGTGTTTTTTTCGAATACTTTTTGCTCTGAAGCCTCTACATTGACGACAACAGTGACACTGCTGACCCCTGCCATCTGATCAAGGGCTTCTTTCAGCTGGTTCTCATATTGTTTTTCGTAATCAGCCATACTCTTGTTTGGAGCATCCTTTACTGAACCGAATGTTTCTGCGGCAGGACTTCCACCATCGCCATTTGCCAATGTTTCCTGAGAAGATTCAGCAGCTCCTGACTTCCACATGCTGCTTATCAGCATGAATGCGACGCCGCATAACAGAAGGATCACTAAGTATTGAATCTTTCCGTTTTTTTTGTTTGAAGGACCGGATTCTTCCTTTTTGCCTAATAACTGCGATTTAAGCCAGTCCAATGGTCCCTTTTCACGATTCATGTTTTCCTGAAATCCCCCCTTCATAATGAATTTGGATTCTTTGTGCATCTAAATTCCATCTGTTGGCCAAGAGGTCGATCACTTCGTTTTCATTCTTAAATGTCTTCTTAGGATCTTTGTCTGAGCTGGAATCTATAGTAATCGGCTTTACCGCTTCAATATCATTTTGGTGATTATCATCTTGCGGTTCACCGAGATAAACGACTACCTTTTCCAGATTATCAGGAAAGTTTTGTTCATTATCTTTCTGCATTACCAGCTCGACGGATTGGATTCCTATACCAAATTGATCAATCAACTCCTCTTCAGCGTCCTTTTTTAGTTGGACAGCCATTTGTTTTAAAATATATGCACGTTGTGAGGCTTGTATTTCTTTTTTCTTATTTTCTATTAATTTTTCTACTTGTTCGCTTTCTGCCGGGTCCTGGATCACCGCTCCATTAAAAACTTGTTCAAAATTAGAGGACATCAGTTTTAAAAGAGGCGTTAGAATAATCGTGATAAGCAGCAGCCCCGTCACCATTTTCGTATATTTTTTAAAAGAGGAATTGGGAAGCAGCATGTCCATGACAACCGTTAACAATATGAACATGATAATATTAGTTATCCATTGCACAAGAAAACTCATTCTCCACTCCCCCTTTCACCGGATCATCAAGGTTATGTTTCCAGCTGCAATCATCACGGTAAGACTCAGGAAAAACATGAAGGACACAATTGCTAAAGCAGCAAAGACATATATCACACTCTTGCTGATTGTATCCAGGCAGGCAATGACCGGTCCTCCGCCGATGGGCTGAAGCAAGGCTGCCGCCAGTTTATAAATAAAGGCAATGACCAAAATCTTTATGGCCGGGAAGGCTGCAATCAAAAGGAGGATGGCTACCCCTGCAATCCCTACCGTATTCTTCAGGAGCACAGAAGCAGATATGACCGTGTCTGTTGCATCCGTAAACATTCTCCCTATGACAGGGATGAAATTGCCTGTTACAAATTTGGCCGTTCTTATGGTAATTCCATCGGTCACTGCTGAGGCTGCACCTTGGACGGATATGACTCCTAAAAAAACCGTCATGAAGATCCCCAGGAGGCCGATGCTCCAATTTCGGAGGAGCTGTGCCAGCTGAGTGACTTTATGCTGGTCGGAAAGTGTACTGACAATGCTTAGTAAAGCAGATAAGAATAAAAGAGGAAGAACCACATACTCAATCAGCAATCCACTTGTGTTCATCAAAAGAATGATGACCGGATGGAAAAAAGCCGCTGAAGCTACACCGCCGGAAGTAGCAATCAATGCCAGAAGCAATGGGAAAAGGGCGATGATAAAATGGACCATCGTATTAATCGCATCTTGTGTATATTCAATCGCTACATGAAATGAATTCAGGGCAATGATGATTAATACCATAAAAACAATGGCGTAGGCAACTTTACTGACATTCCCCTGGTCAAAGGCATTTTGCAGAGATTGAAGGAACATGCTGAAGATGGTCAACATAATTAATGAACCTAATAGCTTCCCATTCATGATCAGTTCCTGGAACGCAAATTTCGAAACCCCGTAAAGCCATTGTTTTATAGAGAACTGCTTGTCCCCTTTGATGAAATCAACTAGACTACCCTTTTGGCTTTCAGGCAGATATCCACCGTACTTGGATACAATGTCTTCCCAGAAACCTTTCAGCTCTTCAAGCCCCAGATCATCGACCTGACCTTCTACAAAGCTGTCTTGCAGATTTCCTTCTGATGCACCGTTTTCTCCTGCAGCTTGTACACCATAGGGGCAGAGAAATAAAATCAAGATCATTAACAATATAGAAGCCTGGATTTTTTGCCGCATAGAAACACCTCGGATAGTGCCAAGGCTACCCCTTTGGAATCATATTAATGATGGTCTCAATGATGACAGTCAGAATCGGGACAGCCATGGCTAAAATTAATATCTTCCCTGCAAGCTCAACTTTTGCTGCAATAGCCCCTTGTCCTGCGTCTTTCGTAATGTGGGAAGCAAACTCTGCGATATAAGCAATACCAATGATTTTTAATATTGTTTCAACATAAATCATATTTACATTGGCATTGACCGCAATTTTCTCGATCATGCCGATAATGAGATAGATTTGGTCAATCAGAAAAAGGAAGATGGCACACCCGGCAAATACAACTAGTAAAAAAGCAAAGTTCGGCTTCTGCTCCTTAATGATAAGTGCTAAGAATGTGACGATAAGGGCAATCCCAGCTATTTGGACAATTTCAATCGCTAATCCCTCCTAGCCTTGAAATAAAAAGACTGATTTGATCTTTTGAAACAAATCATCCACGATAGAGGCGACCATGAATAAGATGTAGATAAATCCAAATAGTGTGACCCATTGGGCATATTCTTTTTTTCCTACCTGATCAAGAATGGTATGCAGGAATGCTACCACTATCCCTACACCAGCTATCTTAAAAATGACATCTACATCAATTCCCATTGTTTCTCCCCCAAACTTCTAAAGAAGTAAAATTATCAATAAAAGGCCGGACATAAAACCAAGGCTCTTAGCCATTTTTTCATAGCGGTTCTGCCTTTCCCGTGCTTCCTGCTCTTCTCTTTCCAGATGATTCAAAGCGAGTATGATCTGTTTTTGCTGTGTTGTGATATCATGCCTGCCGAGTGTTTCGCCAAATTGCTTCAGAATTTCGAATTCACTTTGCTTGAAGGCAGTCTGCTTCCAAATTTCCTTCATGCTCTCTTCCCATGCATCCCGTACTGTGGTGTCTGAGCCGGTCAATCTTCCTGCAAACGCTTCAAAGAACCAGGAAAGGGGCCGCGGCATCTGTTTTGCAATTTTTCTGGCAGCCTCATGCAATGGAGTATGGCCGTACATAATTTCTGCTTCTAAGGACTGCAGGGCTGTTTTCAGCCATCTCAGTTGTTTCGGCCGTTCACTCAGATGCTTTGACGCTTCGAATCCTGCCCATGATGTAGAGATCAATATGAATATGGCGCCTATGATTTTAATCATGACTTAGTAGACACCTGCTTTTCGTTTTTTTTGCTGATTTCCATCCCCGTCAAGAATCCTGGAAACTGATCCAGGTACTTCTTTTCTCTGCAATTCAATATAAGTATCAAATATTTTTGATTGAAGGATTGGCTGAAGAATCGGCCTTTTCTTTATTTCATCGAAAGAATGTCCGTGAGTAGTCATGACGAGGGTGATCCCTGCATGAATGGCTTCCTGAATCGCTGCACTGTCTTCTTCTCTTCCAATTTCATCTACAATTAATACATCCGGGCTCATCGATCGGATGAGCATCATCATCCCTTCTGCTTTAGGACAGGCATCAAGTACATCCACCCTTGGGCCGAACTGGAGCTGGGGAACCCCATGTACACTCCCTGCAATTTCTGACCGTTCATCGACAATCCCCACTTTGAGGGCGGGGATTCCTTTTTCGGGCACCCCGGTGGAAATTATCCTTGCCAGATCGCGAAGCAATGTTGTCTTTCCGGATTGCGGCGGCCCGATGATCATCGTGTGGCACCAATTATGATCATATAGTTCATCTATCAAATGATTGGCTAATCCTATTTTCTGACGCGCGATCCGTATGTTGAAGGAAGCGATCTGCCTAATTCCTTTCACTTCCCCGTGCTCAAGTATTACTTTCCCGGCAAGTCCGATTCGATGTCCGCCCTCAATAGTTATATAGCCTCTTTTTAGTTCCTCTTCCAATGTGTAAAAAGAGTGATTGCTCAAGTTATTCAAAAATTGTTCTGCATCCTCCGCTCTTGCAATATAGGGAAGATAGTGAGGGTTTCCTCTCACAGAAACTTCTAGTGGACGGTTAATTCTGATTCTTATTTCTTCCATTTCATCTTTAATACGGGAAGGGAGATCTGTAATTTGTGCTGCAATCGATTTCGGCAAAAAAGCAATGATTGATTTCATAACTGGTCCTCCTTCGTACAAGCCTCTCCGATACTACAATGTATTCTTAATTGAATTGAATATGACCTAAATGAAAAAAAACACAAAAAAACCGAGGGGTAATCCCTCGGTTTTTTTGTGCTTTATTTATTATTTATGCACGTGATACATAAGAACTGTCAACCGTATTGACGATCAATTGATCTCCTTGGTTTACGAAGAAAGGAACTTGTACAGTCAATCCAGTTTCAAGCGTAGCAGGTTTTGTTCCACCGGAAGCTGTATCACCTTTAATACCAGGCTCTGTTTCTGTAACTTCCAATACAACTGTGTTTGGAAGTTCTACTCCAAGAGTCTCGCCTTGGTACATCATGATGGATACTTCCATATTTTCTTTCAAGAACTTCAATTCATACTCGATAGAAGCTGCAGGAAGTTCGATTTGTTCATAAGATTCATTATCCATGAATACATGCTGATCTCCATTTGCATATAGATATTGCATGCGGCGGTTATCGATTTGAGCTTTTCCTACTTTTTCACCGGCACGGAACGTTTTCTCTTGAACAGCACCAGTGCGGAGATTTCTTAATTTCGAGCGAACAAAAGCCGCTCCTTTTCCTGGTTTAACATGTTGGAAATCCATAACTCTCCAGATTCCATTGTCTACTTCAATTGTAAGACCTGTTTTAAAATCGTTTACTGAAATCATGTGTTTTCCTCCTGCTCTTGTACTACAAAATGATTAAATCTTTTGTTGAGTGGGTCAGTGTTTCATTTCCATCTTCCGTGATCAATGTGTCATCTTCGATTCTGACACCACCAAGCCCCTGTACATAGATGCCTGGTTCAACCGTTACAACCATCCCCGGCTTCAGGACGATATCTGAACGAACGGATAATCCCGGGCCTTCATGCACTTCCAACCCGATTCCATGACCAAGGGAATGACCAAATTGGTCACCATATCCTTTTTCAGTTATATAATCACGGGCAATTGCATCTGCTTCAATGCCAGTCATACCCGGCTTGATTAGCTCCATTGATTTAAGCTGAGAATCCAATACGATATCGTAAATTTCTTTCAACTGATCTGATGGCTGCCCTACAGCAACTGTTCTGGTGATATCTGACACATATCCTTTATGCAGTGCACCATAGTCAAGCGTGACAAAATCGCCTTTTTCAATTATTTTATCGCTTGCAACGCCATGCGGCAGGGCAGAACGATATCCAGATGCAACGATGATATCAAATGAAGAGGAAGTCGCACCGGCTTTTCTCATGAAAAACTCCAGCTCATTTGAAACATCAAGTTCTGTAACACCTGGTTTTATGTAATCTAGAATATGTTTGAAGGCTGCGTCTGCAATATCAGCCGCTTCCTTTAATATCTTAATCTCTGAAGGAGTCTTAATCAAGCGTAAGTTTTCCATCAGTCCATTCACAGGGACAAGTTCCCCTTTAAAGGCATTTTCATAGGTTTTATAAGTAGAGAATGTCATGTAGCTGGATTCGAAGCCAAGTTTCTTAATCCCGAGCTTTTCTGCCTGAGCCACTACTTCATCATGAAGCAGTCCTTTGTGCTGAACAATTTCATATCCTTCAGCTTGTTTTCCAGCCTGCTCCGTATACCTGAAATCAGTGATGAATAATGCCTTTTCCCCGGAAATGAGTGCAACTCCGGCCGAGCCAGTAAAGTTTGTCATATATCGTCTGTTGTATGAGCTTGTGACCAGCAGTCCATCGATTCCTTTTTCCGCGAATTGTTCCCGAACTTGTTCTAGTTTCTTCATTCTAATTCTCCCCCTCTTTTCGTCCAATAAATACTGAGAGCGCCAATTCATATCCTGCGCTGCCGAGGCCGACAATCTGCCCCTCGGTAACAGGCGCCATAACTGAATGGCTTCTAAACTCTTCCCTTGCATGGATGTTGGAAATATGTACTTCAATGACCGGAACATTGATAGCAGCAATGGCATCCCTTATAGCATAGCTGTAATGGGTGAAGGCTCCAGGATTAAATATGACTCCTGCAAACCCCCGATCTTCGATTTCATGAAGTTTATCAATCAGCTGCCCTTCATGATTTGACTGAAAGCATTCCACATCCAATCCATGTGCTTGTCCCGCTGATTTAATTTTTTCTTCTATGTCCGATAATGTCAGGGTCCCATAAACATCCGGCTCACGCTTGCCGAGCCGATTAAGGTTTGGACCGTTCAAAAGAAGAATTTTTGACATAGCCATCTCCTTATGAAAAAAGAATGTTCTCAATGAACATTCTACCATAAATGAAATGTACAGCACTACTTAATTGTCTGTTTCTTCTGTAATCAGGAGTGCTGCTCCTGCTCTTCATCTGATGCCTTTTCATACTCATGGCTGAGTTCATTTTCTTCATATGAAATGGAATAGCCGACAAAAAGCCCAAATAAAATATACAAACACCCACAAGTAATGAGTGTATCAAGGTCCATATCTGTGAAAGGTTTAATGCTGGGAAAGATCGGATTGAGAACAAAGAACACAAGAAAAAACAGAACGACTCCAAAGCCTATTCCTGGCCAGGTGTTTTTCATCTTCCTCAAGAAGGCATAATAAACAAGTGCAGCCCCTATCGAAACAATTCCGATGGCTATGATGGAAATGACCATGCCAAGCCATGTATATTTCCAGTTTCCGATTGCCCATGGTTCTAAAATAACGAGCGGACTTATGGCTGTAAAATGAAATAAATAGGCCAAATAACCAATACCGCTCCATAGTATTCCTCCACAAAATCCAGTAATCACTGCCAGCATAAGCGCCGACATAGGCTTTTCCCTCTTATTCTGTTCCAAACGGCCACTTTCTTCAGGCATAGCCCTCACCTCCAACCTTAGTATGTCCAAAAGAAAAAAATCCATTTCATTTAAAAATCATTCCTTCTCGCATAAACCTAGTCGCAGACCCTATTTTTTAGTAGAATGAAATATATATTTATTATGGACGTTTTAAGAAAAACTACCCAAATAAATACATTCTAATAGCTTAGGTTGGTGTCTGAAACATGGAGAAACAAGAAAGACCTGCATATGGCGGCCAGGCTGTCGTCGAAGGGGTCATGTTCGGAGGTAAAAAACATACGGTCACCGCAGTAAGAAGAAAAGACGATTCAATCGAATTTTTTCATCTTCCAAGAAGAAGCCGTCCTGTTTTTCAAAAACTGAAGAAGATCCCTTTTATCCGAGGAATTGTAGCCATTATTGAAGCGAGTGCAAATGGTTCACAGCATCTTAATTTTTCTACAGAGCGATTTGATGTAGACCCTGCAGAGGATGAAGCAATCAAGGAACAGCAAGGCTCCAAATTATCTATGATCCTTGGGGTTGCCACAATTGGGGTCATTTCCTTCCTTTTTGGGAAATTTATTTTCACGTTAGTCCCGATTTTCCTTGCACAGCTCACTCGTCCTATCTTCAGCAGCGATTTTTCCCAAGTATTAGTCGAAGGATTTTTCAAGCTGCTGTTTCTATTGGCGTATATTTATTTTGTATCCATGACGCCGCTCATCAAAAGGGTTTTTCAATATCATGGTGCAGAACACAAGGTAATCAATACGTATGAAAATTTCAAGGAGTTGACAGTCGAAAATGTCCAGGCGCAATCCCGCCTCCATTATCGCTGTGGAAGCAGCTTCATTCTCTTTACTGTCATTGTTGGTGTATTCGTTTACATGCTTGTCCCTACTTCTCCGCTTTGGCTTAGGATCGTCGACAGGCTGGCTTTGATTCCTGTTGTGCTCGGCATATCTTTTGAAGTACTGCAATTAACAAATAAACTTAGAAGTGTGCCAGTCCTTCGTTATCTTGGCTATCCTGGCCTTTGGCTTCAATTGCTTACAACAAAGGAACCTGCGGATGATCAAGTGGAAGTTGCCATTGCATCGTTTAAAGAGATGCTGAAGATGGAAAATAAAGAGCAAGGGAATCCAGATGAAGAAGAAATTGTATAATTTCTGCAAAGAAAGGTTTAAATTGTCCTAAAAATGCTCATCATGCTCATAGGAGGTGGCTTTCGTGAACGTTCGTCATTGGTTTCTTGCAGGAATCATCGTTTTAGCCTTAATCGGGCTTTTCTCCAATCCTTCATATTTGCTGCGGCAGGCCTTATTTGTTATCGTCATAGCCGCCATCATATACTTCATTTATCGAGTAATTCGGATGAGAAAACCGGACGGGAAAGACCAAAGAGCATTTATCAGAGCAGCGAAAAAAACAAAAAAGAAACATAAAAAACGGCCAACAGCCAGTGTCTCTTCCCTACAATCCCGCAAAAAACCGATTCGGAAGAAATCTCAGGCAAATTTGACCGTCATTGAAGGCAAAAAAGGCAAAAAGAAAAATCGTGCTTTTTGAGTCCATTTTAATAGCACCATTTTTTGAAAAATTCATTGGCTTTCAGGCGCCCTAGTTCAACGAGGGCGTTTTTTCTTTGCTCTGTTACTTCAAAGCTTGTAGCTTGAATGTTTTCAACAGGGATAAAAATGATATTTTTCGCATGCTTCCTTGAAATATAGCGGGAATCATGTGCATCCTTCATCGTTTCAAACAGTGCTCCAAACATTTGGACGCCATTTTTGATTTTATTCGCCTCCGCCATGCTGCCTTCAGGACTGAGCTTGATCCCAAGAACAGGACGTACATTCTTCACATTTTCTTTATCAAACAGCCACATAGGGAAGTTGCTCAACACTCCCCCATCCACTACGATGCTAGTTCCACCAAGGCCCTTCAATCGGACAGGCTCGAAAAAATAAGGGATGCTGCAGCTCATTCGTATCGCTCTTGCAACCGGGAAAGAATCGGGTGGAATGCCGTAGCGTTCTAAATCATCCGGCAGCACCATCAGTTTTCCGTTTGTCAGATCGGATGCAATCACCCTAAGTGAATCCTTTGGAAGGTCTGAAAATGTGTAGATTCCTTTTTGGGCTAATTTCTCCTCCAGCCACAGTTCCAGCTTATTCCCTCTAAAAACACCCAATCTCCAGTAAATCAGCAGCCATCTCGCAAAAGGGAGAGGCAGCAGAGGCCTGCGAATATCGAGAAATCCTTTTACATCTGTTTCATTTAATAAGTGGATCATTTCTTCAGACGAAAATCCTGCTGCGGTAAATGCCGCAATGATGGAGCCTGCAGAAGTCCCTGCAACCCTTTTGAACCGGAATCCTTTTTCTTCGATTGCCTGAATAGCTCCAATCAGTGCGAAACCTTTTATGCCTCCTCCTGAAAAAACCCCGTCAATCCACATTGTTTCAGCCCCTTTGATACTTCCTTCTTACATTTTTAATTGTATGAGGCTGAAATTAGAACTGAATATTAGTGGGTGAGCCAAAACTGCCTGTATTTCATTTTCAACCAAAAAAAAGACTGCAAAGAGCTTTCTTTGCAGTCTTTCTAGCACTTCTATATTATAGGCCGCATTTTAATTGTGCGCCGCAGTTATCGCATGTATTGCAGCCGCCCATTTCTTTTACTTCACCTTTTCGGCATACCGGGCAAGTGTTTCCGACTTCTGAACCGATTTTCACATTTGTGGATCGAAGTTCTTGAATCGTATCAACAAGTACGACAGGTTTTTGGTCAGAGGATGGCTGAGAGATATCAGCATTATCTTCAAATGAATTCTCTTCTGCCTTCAACGTCAATACTTGTGCATCGCGGCTTCCGTCAACATAGACTGTTCCGCCTTTTGCACCGCCATTATATAGGCGTTCATATACTTTTTCCACCTGTTCAACCGAATAACCCCTCGGAGCATTAACGGTTTTTGAGATGGAACTGTCAATCCAGCGCTGGATGACACATTGGACATCGGCATGGGCCTCAGGAGAAAGGCTCATGGCTGTCACAAACCATTCAGGAAGAACATTCTCGTCCGCTCCCGGATTTGCATCAAGATAATGCTTCACAATATCTGCCTTCACTTCAATAAACTTGCCCAGACGTCCGCTTCGATAGTAAGTGAAGGAGAAATATGGTTCAAGTCCTGTTGAAACGCCTACCATTGTCCCCGTGCTTCCGGTTGGGGCTACTGTAAGGAGATGCGAGTTGCGGATGCCATGGGACAGGATGGAATCCCTGATATCCTGAGGCATCTTTTTCATATAGCCCGTTTCAATGAACGCTTGTCTGATTCGATTTCCTTCTTCTGCAGAGCTGCCATCCAAGAATGGAAAGCTTCCTTTTTCTTTAGCGAGATCGACGGATGTTCTGTAGGCAGTGGTCGCGATCACTTCGAATACTTCATCTACAAGAAGGTTTCCTTCCGGTGAACCATATTCTTTTTCACAGTAGATGAGAAGATCGGCAAGACCCATGACACCAAGCCCTACGCGGCGTTCGCCCAATGCCTGCTTTTTATTTTCTTCAAGGAAGTAAGGTGTCGCATCAATGACGTTGTCTTGCATTCTGACCCCTACTTCAACAGTGCGCTTCAGCTTTTCGAAATTAACGGTCTTATTTTGTTTATCGGCCATTTCTGCAAGATTCACAGCTGCAAGATTGCAGACAGAAAATGGTGCGAGAGGCTGTTCCCCACACGGATTTGTCGCTACTACTTTTTGTCCATATGCTTTAGCATTCGTCATATCATTGGCATTGTCGATGAAGAAGATGCCTGGCTCTGCTGAGTAAGTGGCACAGACGTTGATCAGGTTCCAAAGTTCTTTCGCTTTGATTTTTCTGTAGGTGCGGACTTTATGGCCAAGCTCCTGCCATTCCCGCACATCGCCGATCTTATGCCATTCTTCGTTATAATGATTCATTTGTTCTTCATTATAAGACTCCACATCCGGGAACCTCAGGGAATACTCAGCGTCCTTTTCAACAGCTTCCATGAAATCCTTGGTCAAGCAAACGGAAATGTTGGCTCCTGTCAGGAATTCGGAATTATGGACGGAATAATTGCCGCCAAGCGTAAGCTTAAGCTCTGCATCCTTGATGATTTTTTCATCAAATCCGCCATAGCCCGGGATTTGCTTATAATTAATAATTCCTTGATACATCGCCTTTTCCTGCTCAGTGAGAGGAGTGAATTTCAATTTTTCATTCGCGATTTTCTTTATATGTTCATCTTCTGTGTTTTCAATCAAGAAGCGGAGAATCCTTGGATTCTGCATCTTGGAAATGATGAATTCCACAATGTCCGGATGCCAATCGGCAAGCATGATCATTTGGGCTCCCCTGCGTGAACCGCCTTGTTCAACGAGGTGAGTAAGCTTTGCAATGTCATCCAGCCAGGAGACAGATCCTGAAGATTTTCCGTTTACTCCTTTTGCCAGTGTATTTCGTGGTCGGAGAGTGGATCCGTTAGTCCCTACGCCTCCTCCGCGGCTCATGATTTCCATCACTTGCTTGCGGTGTTCAGAGATGCCTTCCCTTGAATCCTGTACAAAAGGCATGACGTAGCAATTAAAGTACGTTACGTCTGTCTCTGCACCAGCCCCATATAATACCCTTCCGGCAGGGATGAAATTGAGGTTGACAAGCTCATGATAGAATTTCTCAAACCATTCTTTTTTCTTTTCTTCCGTTTTCTCTACAGAAGCAAGGCCAGTCGCGTTTCTCATAGCAATTTGCTCATAATAGATTTCAAGCGGCTTTTCAATAACATCAAGAGATTTCTTTACAATGCCTGTCTCGATTTCTTCTTGGCTGTCAAGCACACTTCTATATTCTTCTTCGACAAGAACGTCTGCTTCTTTCTTCTCCCAGTCGATTCCAACAATGTAACCCAGCCCCCTTGCAGGGAACTTAGGATCCTCTTTAATAGTCAAAACGACATAATCGCCTTTTGATAGGGTGATTTTTTCCGTATCCTTGAAAGAGTATCTATCAATCATGACTAAGCGGGAAACACCTTTATGTGTGATATGCATGTCCGGAGTGATTTCGTGGACTTGAGAAAATAATTGAATATCCTTATTAAGCTGCTCCTTATTTAGTTGTGGTTTCAGGTGAATACTAGTCGACATTACGCCAGCTCCTTTAAATAAAATAAATCCATTCTTTTTCTACCAGAATTTATTCTCTGTTGTCTTTGGCAAAATAACTATATCAAAGATGCACTTCTGTTTTCAACTAATAAACACAATATATTGTGTTATTTTTTACTTGACATATACTATATATAGTTTTTGGGTCATAACTTATGAAAATTGTCAAACTGTGAATATGATAGAAATGAAAGAAAAAGCGAGGGAATGAGAGGGAAACATTCTTTCTCTGCATCATTTTATAGATTTCAGAGTTTGCGTTATGGAGTACATTCATCAATACCTTGCGAAACATATCCTCAAACCTGATTCTGTTTTGTCAATCCTCTTTATTTTTTATTTTTTGTGAGAAAAAGAAAAAAGCGGCCAAAGGGGAATTGTTAATAGATACCCCTTTTGGCACCGCTTTTTCGTCTATCTCATTATCTCTTGTAATTCCACTCATCGCTTTCATATCTTTCTTTAGCGATCTGATTCACATAGGAAAGTTCATCTTCTGTTAGTGTATAAGGTTCAAGCTCTATATTCAAACCTTCCTCAAACCCTTTTTTGAATGCTTCTTTTGCCATATGCAGATCCACTTTGCGCGAACTGATCTCATTAATGGCAACGGCTTTGCTCTTAAAGGCTTTTTGCATCCGTTCCTTTACTCTTTCGCTTGGATACTTGAACAAGCTGAAAAGCAAGTCTTCATCCAGATCGAGCAGGATGGATCCGTGCTGAAGGATGACACCCTTCTGTCTTGTCTGTGCACTCCCGGCAACTTTTCGCCCTTCGACAACGAGTTCGTACCAGCTTGGGGCATCGAAGCAAACTGCTGATCGTGGGTTTTTCAGACTGCTTCTCTCATCTTCCGTCCTCGGCACCGCAAAATAGGCTTCGAGGCCAAGCTCATGAAATCCTTTTAGAATACCTTCAGAAATCACTCGATAGGCTTCCGTCACGGTTTTAGGCATTTCAGGATGTTCTTCTGACACAATGACACTATATGTCAGCTCTTGATCATGCAGGACGCCTCTGCCGCCAGTCGGGCGACGAACGAATCCCAGCTTGTTCTCTCTTACTGCATCCATATTGATTTCTTTTTCTACTTTTTGAAAATAGCCGACGGATAAAGTGGCCGGATCCCATCCGTAAAATCGGATCGTAGGAGGGATTTTCCCTTCACTATGCCAATCCAGCAAAGCTTCATCCAATGCCATATTAAAAGAAGGGGAACAATTCCCCGAGTCGATAAAACGCCAAATCTCTTTTGTCATGCTGCAAACCTTCTTTTTTGTCATTATTATTTAAAATCCGCTTATTAGTCTATCAAATCTGGATAAAAAACAAAAGCCCGCCGCTTTTTAATACTTTGATTATGCCAATAAAATGACTATAATAGAAGTAGCTTTATTGTTAGAAAGGGGAATAACATTGTACATATTGTTAGCAGTAATAGCAGGGATCATCGCCTACTCTCTTTTTAATTTCTTTTATCAAAAGAGAGTCATTAAGACATTATCCGAAGAAGAGTTCCGTGAAGGCTATCGGAAAGCCCAGCTTATCGATGTACGGGAACCGAACGAATTTGATGAAGGACATGTTTTAGGCGCCAGGAATATTCCATTATCCCAGCTAAGAACACGAATGAAGGAAATCCGTCCCGACCAGCCGGTTTATCTTTACTGCCAAAGCGGTTTAAGAAGCGGAAGGGCTGGACAGATGCTCTACAGAAAAGGCTACCGCAACCTTAACCACCTTCAAGGCGGTTTCAAAAAATGGACTGGCAAAGTGAAAGCGAAAAAATAATCGATGCCGTCCATCCTTATAGATTTGTTAAAGCACCAGTAGATGTCTACTGGTGCTTTTAGTTTATAGACAGGATTCAAACAAATAGAAAAGGGATCAGCACCATGGCCGATCCCTTTTCTCTATTCATTTTTATGCTTGATAGCGTAAAACAGGCTTTCTTGCTGCAAGTGTTTCGTCCATGCGTTTGACAACAGTGGTATGCGGCGCTTCCTGCACCACTTCCGGAGTCTCTTCTGCTTCTTTTGCAATCTGGATCATTGCATCAATGAATGCATCGAGCGTTTCTTTTGATTCTGTTTCAGTAGGCTCAATCATGATGCACTCCTCGACGTTCAATGGGAAATAGATCGTTGGCGGATGATAGCCGAAATCAAGCAGACGTTTAGCAATATCCAGTGTACGCACACCCAGCTTTTTCTGGCGTTTTCCGCTCAGTACGAACTCATGCTTACAGTGGCGGTTAAAAGGAAGATCATAATATGGAGCAAGCTTCCTCATCATATAATTTGCATTCAAGACGGCATATTCCGTCACAGCCTTTAACCCATCAGGACCCATAGAACGGATATACGTGTAGGCGCGAACGTTGATGCCGAAGTTTCCATAATATGGCTTCACTCGGCCGATGGATTCAGGGCGGTCGTAGTCGAAATAGAATCCTTCATCCGATTTTCTTAGGACTGGCTTAGGCAAGTAAGGAATAAGATCTGCTTTAACACCGACTGGTCCAGAACCAGGGCCACCCCCGCCATGAGGTCCGGTAAATGTTTTATGGAGATTCAAATGCACCACATCGAAGCCCATATCTCCAGGTCTTGCTTTAGAAAGGACAGCATTCAGATTAGCGCCGTCATAATAAAGCTTCCCGCCTGCTTCATGGACAATCTGTGCCATTTCGAGGATATTCTCCTCAAATAATCCTAGTGTATTAGGGTTTGTCAACATCAATGCTGCTGTGTCTTCCCCAACGACCCTTCTCAAGTCTTCCAAATCTACCAAGCCATTTTCATTGGATTTGACCGTAACTGTTTCAAAGCCCGCTACAGTTGCAGAGGCTGGATTTGTTCCATGGGCGGAGTCAGGGACGATCACTTTCGTACGTTTCAAATCCCCGTTTGCTTCATGGTAAGCACGGATCATCATCAATCCTGTCCATTCACCATGTGCACCGGCAGCCGGCTGTAATGTGACCTCGTCCATTCCGGTGATTTCAATGAGATGCTCTTGAAGATCGTACATAAGTTCCATCGCACCTTGAACGGTTTCTTCAGCCTGATGTGGATGAATATGGGCAAAACCGCTGTATCTTGCAACACTTTCATTGATTTTTGGATTATATTTCATCGTACATGAACCTAACGGATAAAACCCGGAATCTACTCCGTGGTTCCGTCTTGAAAGTGCGGTGTAATGACGCATGATATCCAGTTCTGATACTTCTGGAAGATTTGGCTCCTCTTTTCGGATATACTCTTCAGGAATCAAGTCTGCAACCGGAACTTCCGGAATATCCATTTCAGGCAGGCTGTAACCCACTCTTCCCGGTTTAGATATTTCAAAAATGAGTGATTGATGGCTATTATTCATGAGAACCCCTCACTTCCTTTACAAAAGTATCAATTTCTTCCTTCGTGCGAAGCTCTGTAACGGCAACCAGCATATGATTTTCCAATTCAGGATAGTCGCGTCCCAAATCGTATCCGCCAATGATTTTTGATCGGTTCAACAATGTTTTATTCAATTCTTTCACAGGCTTTTGAAGTTTAATGACGAACTCATTAAAGGATGGGCCATCAAAAACGGCCTCAAATCCATTTTCCTTAAATGCCTGTTTCGCATAATGAGCCTTTTGAATATTTTGCATGGCGATTTCAGCCATTCCTTTTTTGCCGAGCGCGGTCATCGCCACTGAAGCTGCCAATGCATTCAACGCTTGGTTGGAACAGATATTAGAAGTCGCTTTATCTCTTCTGATATGCTGCTCCCTTGCCTGAAGAGTAAGGACGAATCCGCGTTTCCCGTCCTCGTCGACTGTTTGGCCAACAAGTCTTCCAGGTACTTTTCTCATCAGTTTGGACGTAACTGCAAAATATCCACAGTGTGGACCGCCAAATGCCGATGGGATGCCGAATGGCTGTGCATCACCCACAACGATATCTGCCCCAAGAGCGCCAGGGGGAGTGAGGGCACCCAATGAAAGAGGGTTGCTCGACACGACAAATAATGATTTATGGTCATGAGCAATAGGTTCGATTTCTTTCAGGGATTCGATTTGTCCGAAGAAGTTCGGATATTGGACAATGACTGCCGCTACATCGTCATTCATCTCCGCCTTCAAGGCTTCCAAATCCGTCACACCATTTTTATGAGGGACTTCGATGACATCTATGTATTGTCCCTTAGCATACGATTTGACAACTGCTCTGGATTCAGGGTTCACAGCTTCTGAAATCACAATCTTTTTCCTGCGAGTATGGCCGGCACTAAGCATGGCTGCTTCCGCCAAGGATGTTCCGCCATCATACATGGAAGAGTTGGCTACATCCATGCCAGTCAATTCACAAATCATGGATTGGAATTCGAAAATCGCCTGAAGCTCTCCTTGGGAGATCTCCGGCTGATATGGAGTATAAGCTGTATAAAATTCAGAACGGGAAATGACATGGTCCACAATTGTCGGGATATAATGGTCATAAACCCCAGCCCCAAGGAATGAAGCATGACTCCTTAAGTCTGCATTCTTTGAAGCCAATTCGGATAATTCCTTCAATAGTTCCGTTTCTGATTTAGCCTTTTTTATGTTGTATTCCCCATTGAATCTTACTTTTTCAGGGATATCTTCGAATAGCTCATTGATGTTCTCAACACCTATGGCGTCAAGCATTTCCTTTTGGTCTTGCTCAGTCATCGGCAAATAACGGTGCTTCATCCTTCTATCTCCCTTCGAATCCTTATTTTTTTGGCCTTTTATAAAATGGTGTTGCTACAACCGCAGCTTTCAGGCGTTTCCCCCTGATTTCCACCTCAACTTCAGTGTCCAATGAAGAGAACTCTGATTTGATGAGTGCAAGCCCGATATTTTTTTTCAACGTCGGGGATTGGGTCCCTGTCGTCACTTCGCCAATTCTTTCATCCCCAATGAACACTTCGTAGCCATGGCGGGGAATGCCGCGGTCAATCATTTCGATTCCGACGAGTTTCCTCGGCGCTCCATTTTCCTTTTGTTCCTTTAAAACAGATTTGCCATTAAAATCGGCTTCTTTATCAGCACGGACTGCAAATCCGATTCCTGCTTCGATCGGGGTGATATCTGGTGACAACTCTTGACCGTATAGAGCAAGATTCGCTTCAAAGCGAAGTGTATCCCTTGCTCCAAGCCCACATGGAATGACTCCCTCTTCTTTGCCTGTTTCAAGGATAGCATCCCAAAGCTTAACTGCATCTTCTGCAGCACAATATATTTCAAATCCATCTTCCCCTGTGTATCCTGTTCTGGAAACAAGTGCATGGATTCCCTTTAAATCTACATTTGTTTGAAATTTAAAAAATTTGATATCAGATAATGAATGCTGATTGGCCAATTGTTGAAGCACAGTTTCCGCCATTGGCCCTTGAAGCGCCAGCTGAGCCGTTTCTTCAGATAGATTACGGATGGAAACATCTCCTTCAAGATGTTTTTCAAGCCAGTCATAATCCTTTTGAATGTTGGATGCATTGATGACTAGAAGGTAATGATTATCTTCCATTTTATAAACAAGAAGATCATCCACGGTTCCGCCATTTTCGTAGCACATCGCTGTATATTGTGCTCCCCCATCCTTCAGCTTGGAAATATCATTTGTCATCAATTTTTGAAGATAATCGAGGCTGTCTTTCCCTTTGACTTCGACTTCCCCCATATGTGATACATCAAATAATCCAGCTGTTGACCTTACTGCTTCGTGTTCCTCTTTGATACTGGAAAACTGCACCGGAAGATCCCAGCCGCCGAAATCGATCGTTTTTGCCCCATACTTTTTGTACACTTCAAATAAAGGTGTTCGTTTTAAATTTGACATGCCACTTCCCCTTTCAACATTCATTTCCAAAATAGTCACTCATCTTCTATCCATGAAAAAAGGACAGAGAAATCCCTTTTTCTTTGGATTTCTCTGTCCTTGGACCTGAAAGTTTTACCATGATGTAATGGCTTTCCTCTTTGGTGGCTTCTATTATAAAGTTCGGCAAGCAGCGGGCAAACATCTGCAATTAGTGGCCCTTGAATGTTTCATAGGATCAATAAAGCAGTATTCTATCAGTTCGATAACATATACCCGCAGCATAAACGCTGCCTCATCTCTATTTGAAACACTCTCCAGAGCTGCGTCCAACAAGAGTCTTTTTGCCTGAGAGATTCACAGTTGTCTGCTTGCTCCTTCGGCGCCGGAAACCAGTCTCTCCCCTTGTCGTCATTCGCCTATATTATATTGAAAATTGGTCATAATAAAACAATAATGAATGATTTTGGAAATGTCTCTGATATGCAAATGTTTGAATCATTCAAAATCTACTTACATCCTATCATTAAACCATTCTTTTCGGCAATCAATTTTTGAATAAGAAGGAGTTGTTTCTATGCCTATTAAAATAGAGTTTGATGCCTCCTGGTCGGAAGGATTATCTGAGCGGTTCGCCAATGATGGCCCATGGGGGAATTGGGACTTGTTCCACTTAGCAGTAGAAGTGGAGCGGCATCTCATCATACCGGAATTTGAAGGTCTCCAGGCACCTAAACATCTTTCCCATTTGACTCCGCTTCCCCATCAGCTGGAAGTCGCCAGGCAGGTGGTGGAAAATATGAACGGAAAAGCCATTCTGGCAGATGAAGTCGGACTTGGAAAAACGATTGAAGCCGGACTTATATTAAAAGAATACATGATTCGGGGACTGGTCAAGAAAGTGCTGATCCTCGTCCCTGCTTCCCTTGTATCGCAATGGGCATTTGAATTGAATACGAAATTCCATATTCCTGCAGTTGCCCAAAAGAAAGATTATGTCTGGGACCAGTGCGACTGCGTCGTATCCTCCATCGATACAGCGAAACGGCCGCCGCATCGGGAAAAGATCTATGAACAGGATTATGACCTCATCATCATCGATGAAGCTCATAAACTAAAAAACCACAAAACCAAGAATTATGAATTTGTCCAAAATCTCAAGAAAAAATTCTGTCTGCTGCTAACTGCCACCCCTATTCAAAATAAGATTGAGGAAGTGTTTCATCTAGTCTCCCTCTTGAAGCCTGGCCATTTAGGCAATGAATCTATTTTCTCAGAGAAATATAAAAAGGGAGATCAGTCCATCCAGGATGATGAACATTTAAGAGAACTCGTCAATAAAGTCATGATCCGAAATAGAAGGTCTGATACAGGCATTGAGTGGACAAAACGGCACGTCCAAACGATTCCGATTGAATTCAGTAAAGAAGAAAGGGAGCTTTATGATTCTTTCCAAATTCTGAAAAGCCATCATGATTTCATTGCAACAAGTCCCTTCTCCATCATGACCTTGCAAAGAGAAGCCTGCAGCAGCCGGGAAGCAGTCTTCTTCACATTAAAAAATATGATTGAAAAGACAGAGAATCCTTCACGGGCTTATCAAGACAAAATAGCCCATCTTTTTCAGAAAGTTGATGCAGTCGCGAAAAATTCCAAAGCGGAAAAAGTTCTGGAGCTGGTTCAGCAAATCAATGATAAAGTTATCATATTCACGGAGTATCGTGCGACACAGCTTTACTTGCAATGGTACCTGAAACAGCATGGAATCAGTTCAGTTCCATTTCGCGGCGGTTTTAAGAGAGGAAAAAAAGACTGGATGCGTGAACTGTTTCAAAACCATGCCCAAGTGCTGATTGCAACTGAAGCGGGCGGTGAGGGAATCAACCTGCAGTTCTGCCATCATATGATCAACTTTGATCTCCCTTGGAATCCGATGAGATTGGAACAGAGAATCGGAAGGGTCCATCGGTTGGGCCAGGAAGAAGATGTTCATATATACAACTTTGCAACTAAAAATACAGTGGAAGAACATATCTTGAAGATCCTTTATGAAAAAATCAACCTATTCGAAAGAGTCATCGGAGAACTAGATGATATTTTAACCAAGTTGGAATTTGGAAAAATCGAGGACCATTTAGCTGATATCTTTGGCAATTCCCGATCTGAGGGTGAGATGAATATCAAAATGGAGAATCTCACCGCCATGATTCAATTTGCAGAAACCTATGGGAAGGATGAAGCCCGCCATGCAGCAGCAAGAAATACATCAATTTCTTGAACAGTATTTTTTAGCGAATAAGTGTGAGTTGACAGGGAGCGGAAACGGGTATCTGGAAGTGCAGCTTACCATCGATATGGATAAAGAGCTCATGAACAGGCCCTTTTACTGGCACTACTTAGAAAAGACCGGGGGCATCCCAAATCCAATGAAAGTTTCCTTCATTACAGACCCACTCGCGGCTCCGGAAGGGATGAAGGGAGAAAATGTTCATTTCGGTTCCCCCCGGCTGCATCAGATTTTCCAATCAGCCAAGAAACTTTCCAAATATGTCAGGCTATACGAAAAGCAGCCAGCCTTCCAAATCAGACAGACCCCCCTTCACCCTTGGCTTGGGGTCAATATGAAAGTATCCTTCGTCTGCGATCGAAAAAAAGACGTGTTTCGATCATTTGGTCTTAACCTGATAAATGGACAGCTGGTGGAGGAATTTCATGAACAGGTTTCCCAAAGGCCGTTGACGCCTAAAATCCCTGATTTTTGTTTTACTCTTTCACCTATCATCAGACCCGCAAGTGGAATTAACCGGATCCAGACTTATTTAGAAAATGAATTATCGCAGCTTGATGAGAGCTGGGGCCAGGCGGCCTTGAAGCGATGGGATGAGGATTTAGCCTTGCTTGAGCACTTTTATGGCGATTCAATAGAAAAACCTGAATCCTATTATACGGAAAAGGAAGCATTGAAAGAACTTTATGAACCCCGCATCACGATGGAAATCATTAACGGCGGGATCTTCTATCTTTCATAACAAAAAAGTCTGATGGCAGCCATCAGACTTTTTTCTTTTTGAACATCATGATAAATGCATATGGAATGACGCCGAACCACTGAAAGAGCAAAGAGGGCCTCTGATCTTTTCTGATGCTTCTCTGCTCCCTCCGCTCAGCGACAGGCTGATCAAAATGTTTCACGAAAGTTTGAGTGATAAACTTTACATAATCATTTGTAGACATACAGACACCACCAAGTTCTTTTGGCTACAGTATGCCCTTTTACCTGCGATTTAACCGCTTCTCTATTTCTGATACAACTTCGTCGATTGATGAATTGGAGGTATCGATAATAATGTGGGCGGATTTTTCGTAGTAAGGCTTTCTTTTTTCATAAAGGCTGGAAAACTCTATTTCGTTTTTATTCTGTAATAATGGCCGCTCTGCATCACCTTTAATACGCGAAAAGATGACCATTGGATTGCATTCCAAAAATATGACCGTACCGGAGGATTTCATGAGTTCCCTGTTTTCTTCTTTTAATACCATCCCACCGCCAGTTGTGATGACCCCCTTTAACATTGATGTTTCTTTCAGGATTTCCGTTTCCAAATGGCGAAAATGCTCTTCCCCATACCGGCTGAAAATATCCTGAATGCTGCAGCCTTCCTTTTCAATGATCATTTTATCAGTATCATAAACCGTTTCACCCAAAAGATTCGCCAGTCTCTCGCCTACTGTTGTCTTTCCAGCCCCCATGTAGCCAACTAAGTAAATAATTTTCGTGTTCATGGTTGTCCCCCTAGATGTTATCAAAATCCATCATCTTTTTTGTTTCTTTATTATAAACGAACGTCATGGGAAATTTCCTGCCTTCTGCACCAACTGCAGACAAATGTACGATCAACTGGTCTCCAATCTCTTCTGGTTCTATCTGAATTCTCACTGTTGAGAAAGTCATTTCTCCTTGTGCTGAAATCGAATCTAATTCTTCTATATGTTCCTGAATATAGCTCACTGCAAGCATAGTGGCTGTCTTCACCTTATAGTATTCAATGATTTCCTGACTATATTTCCTTTCTGCCAGGGTAATGGATGCTCCGATTGTAAGGCTGATCATCATTGCCATGGCCAAAACGAGGACCATCGGAAAAACCATTCCCTTTTCATTCATTGATGCTTCCTCCTTCAGCGAAAGATTTAAGTGCAATCGAGCCGGAGCGCCTTTCCCCATCAGTAAACTGAATCGAAATCACTACCTGATTGAGATCGAGTTTTAATTCTGACGACTGTATATCCTGCAGGACAATTTCATGCCCGAGCTGATTCACTCTTCTTCTGATCACGTTTTGATATTTTTCATATAAAACTTCTCCCTGGGATGTTTGGAGTATGATTCTTCCCTCACTCTCCGAAACACTCTCTGATTGATGGACCTCATTTCGCAATTGAATCATAAACAACTCCCACTCGTAGTCTATCCCTGGATCAAAGGAACGAAATGAGTGATAAGCAGAAAAAATCAAAGGCAGGAAACTGCAGATGATAGTAAAAACCAGGAGGACCATCAATGATTCAACGAGAGTAAAACCCTTCTCATTCATTCTGATTAAAACATGTCCTTACATTTTGATTAGATGCATCCATATACTTCACACAGGCAAACCAGTCCCCATTTAGATCTTTATCCACCTGCACTCCGTATTCGGATTGATTTTCTATCACAGTCCCTTGATAAATGGAATTCAAGGCCATCATCTCTACCTGCTCATAAAGTATCCGGTAAGCATCCATCTTTAATTTCATATTTTTAAGATCCTGTGAGAGATGCTGCAATAGAGGAAGCAGAGAGGACACAAGCATGATGATCAAACTAAATGAAATGATAGATTCCACTAAAGAAAATCCACTTTCGCTGTTATTGAACAACAAATCGCCCCTTTCCGATAAAAATTTTCATATGAACAACTTTTTGATACACACTGAAATTCAACGTGCCAAATTTGCTTATATCACCATCACCTGAAATCATGAATGACTGTAAATTGGAGTCTAATAGATCGACACTGTCAGGGAGCTTTTTATCAAAAAGCACCTTATTATCCCTGATTCTGTAGGCACGATATTGATCCGAGGCACTGTAAAATTTTATATAAACCGTTTCCTTCCGGCTGACAGCATATGACTGGGCATAATATAAATCTGCTTTCAATTCGGAAATAAAGAACTCCCTTTCAAGTACAGAAGGTATTCTTTCCATTTTGGTTAAACCAGCGGCCATAATTACAGTGAAAACGGAAAGGACAACCATCATTTCAATTAAAGTAAATCCATTCTCGTCAGCTTCCCGTGGTGGAAACAGTTCCATCAGCTCCGATCGATACCTCATCCCCGTTGGCACAAGATGTTTCATTCTCCCTTAAATACCCAGCCCCTTGCAGTTCCTCCACCGTGGCAGGATAGGATTTATTCTCCATATAATAAGCTTCTACCTGTCCCTGGACCATATTGACAAATGCTTTGCACCCTTTGTCATTGATTGAAGCCGTATGCTTTGTGATATTGGGGATCGTGATAAATAACAGGATGGAAATAATCAATAAGACAATCATCATTTCCACCAAAGTAAATCCCTTTTCATTCTTCATTGTTCCACTCCCTTTCATATTGTTTCCATCGCCTTGAACATCGGCAGCATGATAGACAGGTAAATCGATATGATGAATACAGCGATGATGATGAACGTAGAGGGCTGAATGAACTTCAGCCACGTTTCTAGACTTTTTTTGCCGGACGCCAGACAATGCTGGCTGTAAAACAGCAATTCCTGTGAAAGCTGTCCGCTTTTTTCACCATGAAGGACAATCAATGAAAGGTCTTGATTCAAAAAACGGAAGCCTAGCAGAGATTCTGAAAAAGTTTTACCCGACTGAAGCTGTTCGTGGATCCTCACTGAAACTTCCTTGAGCCATGGGTGAAATTCCTGTTGTTCCATAATCTTCAATCCTTGTTGAATCGAATGGCCGGATGCCAATAAAAATCCCCATTCACGGGAAAAAAAGTAGCTATTCATCAAAGCAGCCTGAAATCCAAGCAAAGGGATTCGACTGATGAATTCAGCCTTCTTTAACGCGCTCCACCTCTTCATGATGAAATGAAAGATGGTGAAAATAAAAACCATTATAATCAGGAAAATAATTAAGTAGAGAGGCATATTGTTTAATGTGTTCAGATACAAGGACATTCCTTTTGAAGGAGTGAAGCCCATTGAGGCATAAAGGGAGAAAAACCGTGGGAAAAGCAATGTTTTCATTATCATGATGATCCCTAGAAGGATGATGAATAGAACAAGAGGATATTGAAGGAGTTGCATTACTTTTCTTTTATCCATTTCTCGTTGGATCATGTATTCACCTAAGTGCTTAAGGGCATGTTCCAAATTCCCATTTTTCTCAGCTAAGAAAATTTGGGTACACGCGGTGGGATCAAATTCGTTTTTATATAAGGAGTCATTGAACGTTTCCCCTTCAAAAAGCGATTCTACTACATTATCGATGCTCTTTTTCCATGTTTCATGGAGCCTCGCCAAAAAGCTCAATGCTTCAACGAGAGTGAAGCCATGATGAAGCAGGTCACTTAGGAGCAGGAATAATTCCCCCTGCTCCATAGGCTTGAGACTGTTCCTCTTCTGAATGTACCCAGCGAATATATTCCTCTTTTGAAACATATCCAAGTGCTATCCCCTTCCTTAATAAATTCCTCAGTGTGGGGTACGTGTATTCCTCTTTCTCCCCTTTCGCTTCATTTAAGACAGCGTGCAGGTTTTTCCCATAAAGCAATTCATAGACTCCCGTTTTTGAATGTGAATGCTCGTGGGTGCATATTTTTTCTTCCTTGATGCAATTCATACACTTAAGATGAACGAGTCTTTGGGCTGATACCGCTATAAGAGTTTGTTCTATCTCATGCCAGCTGATCCCAAATTCAAGAAGCCGATAAATCGCCCCTTTTGCATCACGGGTATGCAAAGTTGAAAGGACTAAATGCCCTGTAAGCGCCGCGCGAATGGAGATCTTTGCGGTTTCCGCATCTCTTATCTCCCCCACCATAATAATATCCGGATCATGCCTTAAAATGGCCCTTAAGCCGGTGGAGTAGGTTATGCCAGCTTTTTCATTGACTTGTACCTGCAGCAATTCATCATGCTGCTTCTCGATTGGATCTTCGAGTGTAATGACATTTCTGTTCATATTTTGCGAACAATAATGGATAAGGGAATATAAAGTAGTCGTTTTTCCGCTGCCGGTTGGCCCTGTGAACAAGATCAAACCGTGGGAATGGGAGAGAAATGCTTGAAGTTTTTGAAATGAAGCCGGGAACAATGACATCCGCTCTATCGGATACCGTTCTGACTGAAGAAGAATCCTGATGACGACGCTTTCCCTTGAATAGGCTGTAGGAAGAGTAGATATTCTCAGAGCGGCTTTATGATTGGAAAAATGAAGTTTGTAAGAACCGGATTGAGGTTTCCTGCTCTCGCTGATATCCATTTCTGCTACAAATTTAAAATAGGAAATTAATCGGTCGCCTGAGGAAATCGGGAGGGGTTTTTGAGGGATCAGCCTGCCTAGACATCTGAATTGAACGGAGTAGTCGTTTTCTCTTGGAACAATATGAATATCTGTTGCCTGCTGTTCCACTGCAGAAGCTAATAGAGCATTTGCCATGCCTTCGATTGTATCTGCGATGACTTTCACCACCTTTTCTTTGGATTAAAACAATAATTCGACAATAGATGCCTTTTTCCTCCCTGAACCGTGAATTTTTTTGAATAACAAAAGTAAAAGACGGTTAAATTATTATAGTAATCGATGGGCTATAGCCAAGCGGTAAGGCATCGCACTTTGACTGCGACATGCGTTGGTTCGAATCCAGCTAGCCCAGTAGAAAAGCGGAAGCGCCCTGATAGCGGAAATCGAGTAGGCGCATGAATGATTCATGCGCCTCTCACAGATCCGTACGTGCGGGTCATCGCATACGGCTCCTCCATATTATCCCCGCTGGGGAT